>CAZYJB010000645.1:0-3407 GCA_964647675.1 uncultured Verrucomicrobiota bacterium
TCGCCGCCGAGGGAAGCCCCGGCGACGACACCGGCCTCGACACCGGCCCCCGTACCGACGCCGTCGTTTGAGCCGCGAGCCATGCGCGTGATCGTCGTCGAGGATGACCCGAAGATCGCCTCGTTCGTGGTGAACGGGCTGAAGCAGTCGGGCTTTGCGGTCGATCATTTCCGCGATGGCGACGAGGCGCTCGCCGTCGCCACCCACACCACCTACGACGCCGCCGTGGTCGACATCATGCTGCCCGGCACCGACGGTCTCTCGATCGTGCAGCACCTGCGCAGGTCGGGCGTGCGCACGCCGGTCATCGTGCTCAGCGCCAAGGCGAGCGTGGACGACCGGGTGCGCGGATTGCAGGCCGGCGCGGATGATTATCTCACCAAGCCCTTCGCCTTCTCCGAACTGCTGGCCCGCGTGCAGGCGCTCATCCGGCGCGCTTCCCAAGTTGCCGAACCCACCCGGCTCGAGGTCGGCGACCTGAAGGTCGACCTGCTCACGCGCGAGGTCTCGCGCGGCGGCCAGCGCCTCGACCTCCAGCCGCGCGAATACGCCCTGCTCGAACACCTCATGCGCCACGCCGGACGCGTGGTCACCAAGACCATGATCCTCGAGCACGTCTACGACTACAGCTTCGATCCCCAGACCAATGTCGTCGACGTCCTCGTCTCGCGGCTGCGGCAGAAGGTGGACCGCGATTTCCCCGTCAAACTGATCCACACCCTGCGCGGGGTCGGCTATGTCCTTCGCCCCCCTTGAACGCATCCGGCGGTCGCTGACTTTCCGCCTCAACGTCTGGTACGCGGCGATCTTCATCGCCAGTTGCGGCATCCTTTTCCTGCTCACCTACGCGCTGCTCTATAACGCCGCCGGCAGCAAGGACCTCGAGCTCGTCGAATCCCAGGTCAAGGAATACGCCGCCGTGGTGAGCGAACGCGGACTGCGCGGTCTGCGCGACCACCTCGAAGCCGGCGGCCAGCGCGGCGCGCGGGTTCCATTCGTGCGCGTCTCCGGACCGCGCGGTCCCTCGGTCGTCGTCTCCATTCCGCCCGACTGGGTCGAGATCGAGTCGCGTGAGATTGCGCCCGGCTGGTACCAGCGCCGCGTCTTCCTGCGCGTGCCGCAGTCGGCCGAACGCGATGTCATCGTACGCGCCCTGGAACTCGCCGACGGGTCGTGGCTCGAGGTCGGACGCGTCACCGACAGCCGCGACGCGCTATTGCGCCCGTTCCGCCGCGCCTTCTTCGGCGTGATGATCCCGGTCGTTGCCCTCGGCATCCTCGGCGGAACGCTGCTCGCCCACCGCGCCACCCGGCCCCTGCGCGAGATCGTCGTCACCGCCCGCTCCATCCTGCTCACCGGCAATCTCGAGGCGCGCGTGCCCGTCGGTCCGACCGACGACGAACTCACCGAGCTCGCCTCCCTCTTCAACGCGCTGCTCGAGAAGAACCAGCACCTCATCCGCGGCATGCGCGACTCGCTCGACAACGTGGCGCACGACCTGCGCACGCCGATGGCCCGGCTGCGCGGCATCGCCGAACAGGCGCTCAGCCGCGGCGCGGAAACCAATCCGGACACCGCCCGTGAGGCGCTCGCCGATTGCGTGGAGGAATCCGATCGCGTGCTCGAGATGCTGCGCACCCTGCTCGACGTGGCCGAAGCCGAGGCCGGCATGATGGGACTCGACCTCGCCCCGGTGGACGTGCGGGAGCTTTTGCGGCAGACGGTCGAACTCTACGACTATGTGTCCCAGGAACGGCAGGTGACCCTCGAACTCGAGGACGGCCCGCCGTGCCCGGCGTCCATCGACGCCGCGCGCCTGCGGCACGCCATCGCCAACCTGGTCGACAACGCGCTCAAGTACACGCCGGCCGGCGGCCGCGTCACGCTGCGCGCGCGGTCGGAGCACGGCGCGGTCGTGGTGGAGGTGCAGGACACCGGCATGGGGATCCCGCCCGAGGATCGCGACCGCATCTGGCAGCGCCTGTATCGCGGCGACAAGAGCCGCTCGCAGCGCGGACTCGGCCTCGGCCTCAGCCTGGTGAAGGCGATCGTCGAAGCGCACGGCGGTTCCGCCCGCGTGCTGAGTGTCCCCGACCGCGGCTCCCTCTTCGAACTCCGCCTCCCGCCGGCCTGATCCATCACTCCAATACGAGGCGGCCGCGGAATATCCGGTTCCGCCCCATCCGCACCAGGTCGATCCGTGCCTGGCCGGACGCCTCGTCCAGCAGGTTCGTGCTCACGGGCTCCCAGCTTCGGAGGTCGCTCGTTCGCTCAACCACCACCGTGGCCCACGGCGGTCCCCTTACGATCGCGATGGCCAGGCCGGGAACCTGGCTCGAGGCGATGCCCAACCGGAGCGGCCGATTCTCCAGCACCCGGAATCGTCGCTCCACCGGCGCCGCAGCGAAGTAGTTGTCACCCCCTGGAGCCGAAGCCCTGAGGCCGACCACGCCGGAGCCGGTCAGCACGAAGGTCATCGCACCCGTCAGGCGCGCAGGCCCCTCGATCACCTCGATGACCACCGGCAGCCCGGAGGTCGCCTTCGCTTCGACCGTGAGCGGCGCGCTGGCTTGCAATACGTCGGGCAGCTCGCCGAATTGAAGGCTCTGAGGCGCCCGAGCCACTTCGAAGGTGCGGACCGCCATCAGGCTCGCGAAGTCTCCATTGCCCGCCTGGGTCACGCGCACCGTCACCCAGCCTGCTCCGGTGTAGCGAATCGGCGAACTGCCGGGCGTCCCCGTCCATGCCACCGGCCCTTCCAGCCCGATCGTCACAGGGAGTTGGGAACTCGCCGAGGCGATCAGCGTGAAAGGCGGATCCAGGTACCGGGCCTGGCCCGGCACCACCACGTCGATGGTCTGGCTCGCGGGGAGGACCGTGAGTTGAACCGACCGAGAGGCCGAGCCGAACGGGTTACTCGCGGTGAACTGATAGATCCCCGCGTCGGCGGCCCGCACCGGATTGAAGGCCAGGCTGTCGGAGAACTGGCTGCTGCTGAACAGCTTGATCACCTCTCCCGCGCCGAATCTCCTCCATTCAAAGGTGAATGGATCCGTGCCGCTCACGGTCACTGCAAAGGCCGCCGTCGTGCCGCTCACCACCGCCCGTGACTCGGCCGGCCAGTCGACGATGGACGGCGGGACGTCGAAGCGCGTTGGGTTCGTGAAGGCGCCGGAGATACCGATCCGGCCCTGATTCAAAACGGGCAGGCGAACCAGGTCACCCGCACGCGACCACTCACCCGAAATCATCAGCGCCACCGTTGCCGCGATCCACCACGGCGTCCCCGCCGGCCATCGAATACGCCGTCGGGCAGCGCTCCCCCAGCGATCCGTCTTCATAATGCATCTTGATGCACTCAAAAATCCCAGTTAATTACCAGCACGATCTTCCCGCGTCGCCACCTG
>CAZYJB010000646.1:0-3404 GCA_964647675.1 uncultured Verrucomicrobiota bacterium
GGCGCCCAGTACCGCGACAATGCGCTGAGCAAGGCGCGGTTCGAGTTCCGCTGGGAAGACCAGTTCAACCTCGGCCTCGATCCGGAGACTGCGCGCGAGTTCCACGACGAGACCCTGCCGCAGGAGGGTGCGAAATCGGCGCATTTCTGCAGCATGTGCGGCCCGCACTTCTGCTCGATGAAGATCACCGACGACGTGCGGCAGTACGCGGCGGAGCAGGGGTTGACAGAGACGGAGGCCCTGGAGAAGGGGATGGAGGAGAAGAGCCGCGAGTTCCGGTCGCAGGGCGCGGAGGTTTATACCAAGGCGTGAGAGTAAACGTCGCCGCCGCCGTCGAGGCGGCGCACAACCGCTCCAGCGAACGCGGTCGACGAAGCGGTCGGGATGGCGCGGGTTGCACACCCGCGACTACGGCGACGGGGAGGAAGAGGACGCACGCCGTGCCCAGCGCAGCTTGGCGGGGGACGAGCGCGGGTTGGCGCGTAACTCCTCGGCAGAGGGACGGATCACCTCCGGAGTGATGGCTTCGTAATTCCCCGACGCCAGCCCGGCTTCGAACGCCTTCTTCACGCGCCGATCCTCCCCCGAATGGAAGGTGAGGATGGCCACGCGACCGCCGGGTGCGAGGCAGGCGGGCAGGTGACGCAGGAGCGTGTCCAGCGCCGAGAATTCGTCGTTCACCAGGATGCGCAACGCCTGGAAGACGCGGCGCACCGAGAGATCCTGGTTCGCGGGGGAGACGTGACCCGCTTCCGTGAGCGTGTCGCGCACGGCGGTGGCGAGCGCGGTCGTGGTCGGAAACGTCCGGCCCGCGAGCGCGGCGGCGAGACGGCGCGCGTGCGGTTCGTCGGCGCCCTCCACCAACGCCCGTTCGAGCGCCGTGGCGTCGAGGCGCTGCAGCAACTGCGCGGCGGTGGGCCCGCGCGACGGATCCATACGCATGTCGAGCGGACCCTCGTGCTTCACCGAGAAACCGCGGCGCGGATCATCGATCTGCATCGAGGAGACGCCGAGATCGGCGAGAATCAGGTTGGCTCCACCCAGACCCAGTCGGGCCAGGGCCTGCGGCAGGCCAGCGTAGTTGGACTTCACCGCGACGAACCCCTCGCTCGACCATCCGCGCGCGCGCAGGCGTTCTTCGGTGCGCGCGAGTTCGAGCGGATCCTTGTCGAGACCGATCAGCCGTCCGCCCGGTTGAAGTCGGTGCAGCAACGCCTCCGCGTGCCCGCCGTAGCCGAGTGTGCAGTCCACCGCGAGGTCGCCGGGACGCGGTGCGAGCACATCGATGATTTCCGGGACGAGGATGGGCCGGTGGGTGCCGGCGGGTGTTTTGCCCGCGGCCATGACCTTCTCCACCGTCGCCTGGTGTCGCCCGGGATCATGCTCCTTGTACTTGTCCTCGAAGCGGCGCGGATTCCGTCCCGGGTACCGTTTGCGACGGCGATGCGGCGCCGGCGTCCCCGCCGGGGACGGGGAACCGGGGAGATTCGGAACTGGCGTGCTGCCCATGGGTTCGAGCGTACCGGCGGCGGGTGGGAATGTTAACCGCGCACGTGATTTGGACCTCCCTCCACGCACGACCTCCCGCGGGTGTGGTCCTCAAGCGGGCCGTTGGCGCACCGATATCGCCTGTGACCGGTGTCCATCGAGCGACGGCTGGATCGCATGCTTATGATTTTTCAAAAGGGATTCTCTTACGTGGTTCTCCTAGCGGCGTGCGTCGGCCTGGCCCCTTCGGCCTTCCCGGCGGATGCGGGACTGAGCAAGCAGGCGATGCGCATGTTGCGCGATGCGGCCCTCGTCCTTCTGAAGGAGGGCAACACGCGGTTTCAGGACGACAAGGCGATCCATCCGAACGCGGATGCCGAGCGCCGGGGGAGCACGTCCACGGAAGGCCAGGCACCCCTGGTGACGGTGCTGGCGTGCGCCGATTCCCGCGTGCCGGTGGAACTGATCTTCGATCGCGGCGTGGGCGAGTTGTTCACCATCCGCGTGGCCGGGAACGTGGCTGACACCGACGAGATCGCGACGGCGGAGTACGGTGTGGGACATTTGGGAACCCCATTGCTCGTGGTGCTGGGGCATACCAAGTGCGGCGCCGTGACGGCCGTGGTGAAGGGCGCTGAAGTGCACGGCCTCCTGCCGCAGTTGCTCGACAACATTCAGCCCGCGGCCGAACGCGCCAAGGTTCAGGGCGGCGAGGAGGAGGAAGTGATCGATCGCGCGATCAAGGAGAATGTTTTCCAGTCGATGGCCGACATGTTGCGCCGCAGTTCGATCGTTCGTTCCGCCGTGGAGGGTGGCTCGGTGCGCATGCTCGGAGCGGTCTATGATATCCACACCGGCAAGGTGGAGTGGCTGGGAGAGCATCCCGAGCAGAAGCAGATCCTGGCGGCCTGGTCGGAGGGCGGGCTCGATCGCGCACCCGCGACGGCCCCCCGCCGGCTGACGCTCACCTCCGATCTGCCGGATCCTGAGAAGACACCGCATGCGGAGGCGGCTCCCCGCCTGGCGGCCCGGTCGGCCCCGACGACGGCGCCGATCAAGCCTGCCGCCGAGAGCACTGGCACGGATGACCACGATCACGCGGAGCCCGCGCCTGCGCCGGTGAGTGCTTCCACGAATGGCAAGCTGGTGCGTCCCGCGGCGACTCAGCCGACTTCCAAGGCGCTTCCCAAGACTGCCAAGGCCGCCGCCGTGGCACCGAAGGGTGCGGCCGCGGATGACCACCACTGATTTACGGACGTCGGATTTCCGAGGGCCGCGGCGCGGGTGCGCTGGCGGCCCGTTCTGTTTGGGTCAAGAGCTCCCCGGCGAGCCCGTCGCGCGCGGTCCGAGCCGGCGCTGATCGCCGTCGCGGCGGGTGTAACCCTCACGGTCCAGACGTTCGAGCAGCGGGATCAGGATCCGACGGCTGGTCCCCAGCTGTTGGCGAAGTTCGCTGGCGGAGGCGGATCCGCGTTGTCGCAGGTGATCGAGAATTGCCTCGCGTGCCTGCCGGAAGGCTCTGGCCGCAATCACGGCGTCCGGTCCGAGTTCGATGGCGCCACCTGTTTGAATGAGGTGGCGCAGCGCGCGTCGGGACTCGGGGTCGGGCGCCAGGGTGGCGGCGCCGGGAGCCTCCAGGCCCGCGGCATCGAGTTGGGCGCGCAAACGGACGACTTGATCGTCTGAGGCGCGATCGGACCTCGCCCGATGGCCGTCGTCGCGAATCACGCCACGGTCGACGACGAAGCCGGACGGTTGAAGCAGCGCGACCAGCTCGTCGAAGGCCGCGTCGAGCGTCGGTGCGGTGCGAAGGAGGGACCTGAGTTCGGACAGAGGCAGGCCTGGGCGTCCGGGATGCGCGAGGTGGTGTTCCCGGATGCGAGTGGCGGCGAGTTCCCGCCAGGTCACGAGCGCCG
>CAZYJB010000647.1:0-3391 GCA_964647675.1 uncultured Verrucomicrobiota bacterium
TTCCCGACGAGCAACAATACTGGTTGATCGCATCGAATCTTGTCGAGGGTCTTGCCTCTGGACGCGCCCATGGCGCTCTGTCCATCCTGTCTGCTCAAACTTGCTGCGGCTCCTTTGCTCGACGCGCAAGCTCAACCGACGATGGATTTCGAAGCGGCCGTGACTGCATCCCGGCCTGTCGAGGCGGGCGAAGCACTCATCCGCTTCGGTAATTACGAACTGCTTGAGGAAATCGCGCGCGGAGGGATGGGTGTGGTTTACAAGGCCCGCCAGATCGGTCTCGACCGCGTGGTCGCAGTGAAGATGATTCTGGCTGGGCAGTTTGCCAGCCCTCAGATCGCCAAGCGCTTCAAAAGTGAAGCGATTGCCGCGGCGGTCCTGCAGCACCCGAATATCGTGGCCGTCCAT
This sequence comes from uncultured Verrucomicrobiota bacterium, assembly GCA_964647675.1. GTDB lineage: Bacteria > Verrucomicrobiota > Verrucomicrobiia > Limisphaerales > CAIMTB01 > CAIMTB01. The sequence continues at coordinate 409 of CAZYJB010000647.1, forward strand.
GAAGTGGGCGTTCACGAGGGTCAGCACTTCTTCTCGATGGATTACGTCCAGGGCCAGAACCTGGAGCAACTCGTCGGCAATCGGCCCTTGGTCGCACAACGGGCGGCGCGCTACGTAAAGCTGATCGCGGAAGCCATCCACTATGCGCATCAGCAAGGGATTCTGCACCGTGATCTTAAGCCATCCAACGTGCTCATCGACGCGGCCACCGATCAGCCGCGTGTGACCGATTTCGGATTGGCCCGGCGGCTGGACAGCGAATCGTCGCTCACGGTCACGGGCCAAATACTTGGTTCGCCGAACTTCATGCCGCCCGAGCAGGCCAGCGGCAACCAGGGCAAGGTGGGCCGGACCAGCGACGTGTACGCAATAGGTGGAATACTCTATAACCTGTTGACGGCGCCTGCGCCCATTAAAGCGGAGTCGCTCGAAGCGGTCGTCACGCAGGTCATCAATACCGAGGCAATCTCACCGCGCCTGCTCAATCCCAGTGTGCCGCGCGATCTGGAAACAATCTGTCTCAAGTGCTTGGAGAAGAAGCCGGTCAAGCGGTATGCCACGGCAAAGGATCTGGCGGACGAACTGACTCGATTTCTCAGTCACGAACCGATCCAAGCCCGACCTGTGACCCGCATGGAGCACGCTTGGCGCTGGTGTCGGCGCAAGCCGGTCGTTGCCAGCCTCAGTGCAGCGACCCTTGCGCTGTTGCTGGCCGTGGCCATCGGATCTCCGATGGCCGCGTATCTCATCGACCGCGAGCGTGTGCGAGCCGAACAGCAGTTATACGTCGCGGACATCGGACACGCTGCCGCTGAACTGGACAAAGGTGAGGTCAATCGCGCGCGCGAACGTTTGGCGAAGTATTTACACCCGGCTTCGGCGCAGTCTGACCCGCGTGGCTTCGAGTGGAGGCTCCTGTGGTCGCGCGTGCAGCCGATCGAGCATCGCGTGTTATTTACCGCAAAAAACGGACTGAACGCACTGGCTTTTTCAAACGACGGAGCGTTGCTGGTCGCGGGCGGGCATGACAAGACCGCCACCGTGATTGACATGGCTTCGGGCAGCCTGCGGCCGTTGGCCAGATTTCCCGGTTTCATCGATCACGGAGCGATTGCGTTCTCGCCAGACGAACAATTGCTTGCCGTCAAAGGCGGAACTCAGCTTCGGGTCTGGAGGATGGACACATGGCAGGAGACCGCCCCGTCTATTGAGAGCGCGGACTCCCCACCGACCTACCACAACGCCGTCCTGTTCTCGCCTGATTCAAGCAACCTCGCTATGCGATTGAAGGCAGGCGTGGTCGGCCTCTGGAACACGAAGTCGTGGCAGCTCATACGCAAAATCGACGCCGAGCGCCAGCCGCAGCATGACCCTGGACCACAATGGAACTACGGGAAGATCATGGCCTACTCCCGCAATGGCTTGTTCCAAGCGGTCACGGACAACAGCGACCTGCAAGTGCGCGACGCGCGTACGGCAAATCTACTGACGAACTTCTCCTATGCTTCTCCCACCCGCGATTGGCTTTATGCATACATTAATTCCGTGGCGTGGTCGGAACGCTACCTGGCGGTCGGTTATCGCGATGGTATGCTTCGTCTGTGGAACGTCGGGTCGTGGGAGGAAGTCGCGCGGTTCAAAGTCATTCGAAGCTGGCTCAAAGCGCTCGACTTCTCACCGGACGGAACGCTGCTGGCCGCGGGAGGCGATCATGACTTGATCCAGCTTTGGGAGATTGAGGCATTGGTTCGAGACCGTCCCATCGATTCGACCCCGCCGCCTTGGGCCGTGCTTGGCTCTCACGACAGCGGCGTATCAAGCCTGAAATTCTCGCCCAGCGGCCAGTCAATCGCTTCCGCCGGGCCGGACGGCACCGTCCGCCTCTGGTCCAACTGGCAGCGTACGACATCACCCATTCTTTCAGGCACCGAGGCAGCGGTTGGATTCGATCCCGAGGGACGCATCCTACTTTGCCACCATGCGGACGGGACTCACCGGAGGTGGGACACCGCCAGCCACCAGCCACTCGGACCCGTTGACGCGCCTTTGTACCCAACTGGCGTCGGGAGTTGCGCGATTTCGCCCAACATGGAAATCCTGACGATGAACACAACCAACCACATTCGTTTCTGGAGCTTGCGCGAAGGCAGGCAAGTCGGCGCCATCGAAGTCAAAAACACGTCAGTCGCACAGTTTTCCCCCCGTGGTGATCTGATGGCGGTTGGCGTTGAAGGAGGCTCGCTCCTCGTTTGGGACGTGCGTTCGCTCGCGGTGATCTATCGTTCCGAGGAACCCATCTCCACATTCACATTTTCACGTGACGGTCGCTGGTTGGCCCTGGCTCCGCACACAGGTGGAATCGAGCTCTGGGATTTCTCGGCCAACAAGCGCCGGCCAATCGACGCCACGGGTGAGACAGTGCACCGCCTTGTATTCTCGCAGGACGGAGAAATGCTGGCGGCACATTTGGCTCGTTTCGGCACCATCCTCCTGGTGCGGATCGATACGGGCCAGCCTGACGGGCCTGGGCTTCGGATTGGCTCCACGTGGAGCACACTGACCTCGTCCATATTCACTTCGGACGGCAGGACTCTCATTTCCTGTGATGGTGATAACAACATCACGTTTTGGAATCTTGCCACCCGCCAGGCGATGATGACCGTGGCGCGACCCGGCTCATTTCCCTTCCTGCTCATGGCACCCGACGGCAACACGCTCGCCGTCCGCGCCCCAGCGAACCAGCAGGCCACCGGCATCGTTGAACTCTGGCATGCGCCGCCGTTGACCGAGATCGATGCCTCCTTAGAACGGCGCAAGCCGCCGGACTAACCCGCACCGCACATTCCTTCCCGCCAAGCGATTCCACCCATCTGGGATCGAGCAGGAGGAGTATTGTCGCAACACGAACCAAAACTGAACGCGAATCATGGAACAGAGATCCAAAAGAAATCGGGTAGCACAGGCAGCCTGCCTGTACCGCCGG
>CAZYJB010000648.1:0-3374 GCA_964647675.1 uncultured Verrucomicrobiota bacterium
TGGTGCTGGTTGATGCCTTCGATGTGCTAAGCCATGGCGAAGGCGTGGCCGGACGAACCCTTCGCACGCCGCTCCGCACAGGCACTCCTCGCGAGTGCCGCCGCCCTGCTGGATGCCGGTTGCCTCAATCACCTTCCGGAGATCCTTGACGGCAATGCGCCGCATCGACCGCGCGGCTGTGATGCTCAGGCCTGGTCCGCCACCGAGGTCCTGAGGGTCTTGGAAGCATTCCGGAATTCGGCTCCCGAACAGGGCTGAGACGGGCCTGTGAGCGGCCGGCGGCGCGCCCGTGGGACGGCTGCCGTGTATTCATTACAAATAACTTTCCTTCAACAGGTTAGAGAAGGCCCTATATTCCGTTCCCGACCGAGTTTCCGCTAGGCTTCAAGGGCGTTGTCAGATAGCCTTTCGGATCTCGGTTTGCCGTCCCTTCCAGGGGCGGCATTCCAGTCCCGAACATGCCCGAAACCACCGACACGCCCGATCCGACACCCCCTCCGATCACCGCGATCGACCAGACTTACGACGCCTCGAAAATCGACAAGCTGGAGGGCTTGGAGGCGGTTCGGAAACGGCCGGGCATGTACATTGGCGATCCCGATGAACGCGGTCTTCACCACTGCGTGTTCGAGGTGCTGGACAACTCGATCGACGAGCACCTCGCGGGTCACTGCCATCACATCCAGGTCACCCTGCACGTCGACGGCTCGGTCTCAATCCGCGACGACGGTCGTGGGATCCCGGTGGACATTCATCCGAAGTTCGGCATTCCCGCGGTCGAACTGGTCCTCACCAATTTGCACGCCGGCGGCAAGTTCGGCCAGGGCGCGTACAAGTACTCGGGCGGGTTGCACGGCGTCGGCGCCAAGTGCGTCAACGCGCTCTCCGAGTGGTTCAAGGTGGAGATCTCGCGCGACGGGCTGGTGCATCACATGGCGTTTGCGCGCGGCAAGACCACCGAGAAGCTCGCCGTCATCGGCAAGTCACGGCAAACGGGTACGCTGATCACGTTCAAACCCGACGCCGAGATCTTCACGATCACCACCGAGTTCAAGTTTGAAATCCTGGCGAACCGGCTGCGGGAACTCGCCTTCCTCAATCCAGGCGTCGACATCGTGCTGGGCGACGAGCGCCAGGAGAACAAGGAGGAACGGTTCTTCTACAAGGATGGCGTCGGCGAGTTCGTCAAGCAGCTCGGCCGGAACAAGGAGGTGATCCATCCCAAGCCGGTCACGCTGATCAGCAACAAGGACGAGGTGCTCGTCGAGTGCGTGCTGCAATACAACGACAGCTACACCGATCAGATCCTCTGCTTCGCCAATTCCATTCCCAACCCGGACGGCGGCACCCATTCGACCGGCTTCCGAACCGCGCTCACGCGGGCCATCAACCAGTATGCGCGCTCGAACGGCATCCTGAAGGAGAAGGATGCCAGCATCACCGGCGATGACGTCCGCGAGGGATTGATCTGCGTGCTGAGCGTCAAGCTGCCGCACCCGCGGTTCGAATCGCAGACCAAGGTCAAGCTCGTCAACACGGAGGTCGAAGGCATCGTGTCCTCGATCGTCTATGACGGCCTGATGACCTACTTCGATGCCACGCCGGCCGTCGCGAAGAAGATCATCGACAAGGCGCTCACCGCCGCCCGCGCGCGCGAGGCCGCCCGCCGCGCACGCGAAGCGGTGCGCAAGACCGCCATGACCGGAGGCGGCCTGCCCGGCAAGCTCGCCGACTGCTCCGATCGCGACCCGGTCAACACCGAGATCTACATCGTCGAGGGCGATTCCGCAGGCGGCTCGGCCAAGCAGGGACGCGACCGGCGTTTCCAGGCCATCCTCCCCATCCGCGGCAAGCTCATCAACGTGGAGAAGGCGCGGCTCGAAAAGGTGCTTCAGAACACCGAGATCCGCACCATGATCACGGCCATCGGCACCGGCATCGGCATCGGCGAAGGCGAAGGCGCGTTCAATCTGGAACGCCTGCGCTACCACAAGATCATCATCATGACCGACGCCGATGTGGACGGCTCCCACATCCGGACGTTGCTGCTCACCTTCTTCTACCGGCAGATGCCCGAACTGGTGCGACGCGGCTTCATCTACATCGCGCAGCCGCCGCTCTACCAGATCACGCGCCGGAAGCGGGAAGAGTATGTCGAGGACGACCTCCAGCTGAACCGCATCCTCATCCAGCTCGGCGTCGATGACGTGAAACTTCGCAACCTCGCGGACGGCAGTGTCCTCTCCACCGGCCAGTTCTCCGAGATCCTCGAGCTGCTGGAGTCGCTGGACAAGTTCGCCGGCGCCATCCGGCGGCACGGCGGCGACTTCGCGATGTTCATCGAGCACCGCGCGCCGGAGTCGCACGACCTCCCGCGCCATCTCGTGCGCGTGCGCGTCGGCAACGAGGAGACGGTCCACTACTTCCATACCGACGAAGAACTGCGTGTCTTCGGCGACGCCAATCCGGACCTGCGTCTCTTCGGCGATGAGGATGCCCCGGACGCGCCAGCCGAGAAGAGCGCGTCGCGCAACGGCCCGCAACGCCGCGCGCGGCATGTGGAGATCCACGAGAGCCGACCGATCGCGGACCTGCTGCGACGCATCGCGTCCAAGGGCCTCGACGTCGCGCATTACTCCGCCCAGGACAAGCCGCTGTTCGAACTCATCGAGGGCGAGGGCGAATCCGCGAAGGTGCGCCCGATCTTTTCCATCGCCGAGATCCTCGAGGCGGTGAAGGAGGTCGGCAAACGCGGCATCGAGGTGAAGCGGTTCAAGGGCCTCGGAGAAATGAACCCGCAACAGCTCTTCTCCACCACCATGGATCCGGCCAAGCGCAAACTGCTGCGCGTCGATCTGGCCGATGCCATCGAGGCCGAGGAGATGTTCACGACCCTCATGGGCGAAGAGGTCGAACCGCGCCGCCAGTTCATCGAAGACAACGCGTTGAACGTCCGCAACCTCGACGTCTGACGACGTCGAGCCGCCCCACGCGCCACGCCCCCGCCACGCCCTTTCCGTCCCCTTTCCCACCATGCCCGAGCCGTCCGATCCCAACCTGCCGCCCCAGCAACCGGTCGCCACCAGCCCGCTTTTCGCCGCCGGCGAGAAGATCGCCAAGGTCGCCGTCGCGGACGAGATCAAGAACTCGTTCCTCGATTACTCGATGTCGGTGATCATCTCGCGTGCCCTGCCCGATGTTCGCGACGGACTGAAGCCGTCCCAGCGCCGGATTCTGTACGCCATGAACGACCTCGGCGTGCAGCCCAACCGAAAGCACATCAAGTGCGCCAAGATCGTCGGCGAGACGAAGGGTAACTACCACCCGCACGGCGACCAGGCGATCTATCCGACACTCGTACACATGGCGCAGCC
>CAZYJB010000649.1:0-3366 GCA_964647675.1 uncultured Verrucomicrobiota bacterium
GACGCACGAGGACGAGGAAGCCTGCGCCGCCGCGGGCATGGTGGGCTTCCTCAACAAGCCACTGTATCTCGTCGACCTGCGCAAGGTGCTCGAAAGTGTCGTGGCACGGCGCTCGGCGGCGGTCGCGCGGCCCACCCCAGAAGCGTCCTCGCCCCCGCCCGCCACCCCTGCCGCGCTGGCGGCCTTCGGCTAGGATCCCTCACGGGTGGATCGTGACCTCCGCGTCACGACTCGACAGCGGCGAGGATGCCGACCCATCACAATCGCAGGAAGAGCTGGCGGCGATGCAGGAACCGGCAGAGCAGGAAACAAAGCACCAGACCTACCAGCGCGATGATCACGCCGCTCAGGTTCGGCATCACCTCGGTGTCCATCCACGCCATGGCCCCCTTGCCCACCAGGCGCTTCGCGAGTTCATCGAAATCCACCAGCCGGCTGATGATATAGATGGTCAGCGCGTTGGTGCCGATCCAGGTGAATGGCACTGCCCAGCCACGCACGCCCTTCACATCGATGACGAAGTAGAACGCCGCCAGCAACAGCGCACTCCATCCCCCCGCCACCAGAACAAAGGAGGAGGTCCACAGCTTCTTGATCACCGGGAACTGCAGGCCCCACGCGTACCCGGCCGCCAGCAACACCAATCCCGCCACCACCAGCCCGCCCGCGCGCTGCGAACCGGCCCGCCGCACATCCTTGAGCCAGTGCCCCGCCAGCACGCCCAGCAGGCACGACACCACCGCCGGGAAGGTGCTCAGGATCCCCTCGGGGTCGTGGTCGCCGTCGTGCCGGAAGCCAGGTAGGAACTCCTTGTCGATCCAGTTGGTCAGGTTGCGTCCCTCGGAGTAGTCGCCCGCACCGATGCCCGGCACCGGAACGAAAGTCAGCAGGGCCCAGTAGCCGACCAGGACCACGACCGCCGTCACCACCCAACCGCGCGGTTTGAGCCAGATGAAACAGAAGCCGGCCATGCCATAGCACAAGGCCAGCCGCTGCAGCACGCCCAGCCAGCGGATCCCGTCGAACCCCTTCGACAGGCCGCCGTAGTAGAAGATCCCCAGCAGGTAGAGCAGCACCGTGCGCCGGACGACGCGGCGCATCGCGGCGGCGGTCCCCTCACGCTCCACCAGGCGGCCCAGCGAGAAGGTGATCGCCACGCCGATCATGAAGACGAACAGCGGAAAGATCAGGTCGTAGAACCGGAAGCCAGCCCAGGCCACGTGGTCGAGTTGGGCCGCCAGCGCCGCCACCCAGGGCCCGGCATCCAGCTTGGCCAACGCATGACCCAGCGCATCCGCGCCGACGATCCACATCATGTCGAACCCACGCAGCGCATCGAGGGACATGAGACGCTCCGAGGGCGCCACGGCATGGAGGGACGGGGCAGGGTCAGGGGCGGACTCGGTGCTCATGGCGGATCGGAATGTGGACTGGGTCTCCAACAAGCCAGCAACCGGACCCCGAGGTCACCACAAAAAAAGGGACCGGGCTTCAACGCCCGGTCCCGACTCCCGGCCCCAGACTGGATCGGAAGTCCAACCTTGCGCCGGGCGGCTGCGGGCATGCCCCCCGCATCCCCACCCCCATGACCCCCGGCACGACGTCACCCTCGGCCGGCCGCGTCGCAAGCCCATGTCCAACGCGTGAGATTCTCGCAACGACCGCGCTGGTGTCCGGGTGGCTCGCCGGCTCCGTCCAGGGAATCAAAGCAATACCCTGAAAGATCGGGACACCGAGGAGGATGTTTGCGGGGTGATTTCGCCGCGGTCGCCACTGCCCGTTCGGCTGGTGGGCACCCCTGCGCTTGCCAGCGTCGCGGAGGTTCCCCGATGGTCCCGGCGTTTCATGAGTTCCCCTTCCTGCACCGGGCGCCCTCGAATCATTCTCGTTGCAGCGACGCTCGCCGCGGGCTCGCTCCTGACCCCGAACTCCCCGGCGCAATCAGGGCCCGGAGCGATCGCGCCCGCGCCTGCCGCGGATGAGACCGCCGTCGCGCTGCCCTCCATGCTGGTCACGGCCACGGGCTCCCCCGTCGAGACCGCGCGCGCGCCGTTCGCGGTGGACGTCGTCGACGTCGAGGCCTTCGCGCGCCGCGCACCGCGCACCACCACCGAGGCCCTGCGTGACCTGCCCTCGGTCATGTTGCAGAAGACCGGGCACGGACAGGGATCCCCTTACATCCGTGGCTTCACCGGGTTCCGCACGTTGATGCTCGTCGACGGCATCCGGCTCAACAACTCCACCTTTCGCGAGGGCCCGAACCAGTACTGGAACACGGTCGACAGCCTTTCACTCGATCGGATCGAGGTCGTGCGCGGCCCGGGATCGGTGATGTACGGAAGCGATGCGATCGGGGGCACGGTGCAGGCGTTCACCGCAGGCCGCCGCACCTTCGATCCAGGCTGGAACGCCGACGGACGCGCGTACTACCGGTTTTCCTCCGCCGAGGACTCCCACACCGGCCGCGCCGAGGTCGCCGCCAATCATGACGCTGCGGTCGGTCTCCACGCCGGCCTTTCACTCAAGGAGTATGGCGACCTTCGCAGCGGCGAGGACGTCGGGCGGATGCCGCACACGGGATACCGCGAGTGGGATGCGGACGCCAAGGTCCAGTGGCGTCCCGACGACCGTTCCGAACTCGTCTTCGGCCATCAGACCGTCGATCTCGACGATGCCTGGCGCACGCACGCCACGTTGTACGGCAGGAGCTGGGAGGGCACCACGGTGCCGCGGGATTTCTCGCGCATCTTCGACCAATTCCGCGACCTCAACTACCTCCAGTACCACGCCTCGGAGCGGGATGGCTTCGTCGACGCCATCCACGCCAGCATTTCCTATCAGTTGCAGGGCGAGAAAGAGACGCGTCTGCGCTCGGACCTGCGCCGCGACGAGCAAACGGTAGACGTAGGCACCCTCGGCGCCTGGATCCGCGCGCACTCGGAGTCGTCGGTCGGAGACTGGACCTACGGCGTCGACTATTACCACGACTGGGTCGATTCGACCTTCCAGCGCTACGCCCCCTCGGGCGCCCTCCAGTCCCAGCGCCGTCAGGGGCCCGTGGCCGATGACGCCGCCTACGACCTCTTCGGCGCCTACATCCAGGATCGCGTGCCGCTGATCGACGAACGCCGGGCTGCGATGGAACGCGGAGAACCGTCGTTTCTGGGCCGAATTCGCCGCCACGGTGGCGCGCACCCAGGACCTGCTGTCGGCCGGCGACGCGCGCGACACCGAGCGCATTCCGCCCGGCGGAACGCCCGGGTATGAGACCTGCCACGTGCGGGCCGGCTGGCGCCCCTGCGATCGCGTTTCCCTCACCCTGGCGGTCGAGAATCTTGCCGACGCCGACTACCGCGTGCATGGCTC
>CAZYJB010000650.1:0-3363 GCA_964647675.1 uncultured Verrucomicrobiota bacterium
TCCACCACCTGTTCCGGCTGTTCGGTTCCCCACTGCTGGGTGCCGTCCCCGCAGCAAGCGATGCCGCGTTCGCAATCGTGCCGATCTGCCATGTCACCACCGGGCTGATGGCGATGGCAGAGAACCTCGCCGCGTTCGACGGGCGGCACGTGCATCTGGTCGGTGCGGCACCCTTTGCGATGGCGGAGATGCTGCGGATCGTCGCCGACTTTCCCGGCACGGTGCCCGCGCGCATGATCGATCCGGACACATATGCAACGGCCGATCGTGACCGGCGCACCGCGATGGTCCACCGCCGCATCGGCCCGCAGTTCTTCGACTATTTCGTCCGCAGCCCGCGGTTTTCGGGTGCCACCCGCCCCGTCGGCGCGAGCCGTCGCGGATTCCTCCGGCGTGCCGGAGGCATCTCGGCGGGCTGGCTGGCAGGGCGCGCGCTGGGGTTCACCGGATTCGGTTCATCGGCCGCCGCGGAGGAGAAATCGGGCACCGAACTGCGCGCCCGAGTGGTGATCTGCGGCGGCGGCTTGGGTGGGGTCGCGTGCGCCCTGGCGGCCTGCCGGGCCGGGTTGAGTGTCCTGCTCGTGGAGGAGACGGACTGGATCGGCGGACAACTGACCTCGCAGGGCGTGCCGCCCGACGAGCACCCGTGGATCGAGCGGTTTGGCGCGCCGCGAAGCTACCGCGCCCTGCGCGAGGGAATCCGCGACTACTACTGTCAGCACTTCCCCCTGACCGAGGCGGCCCGTTCGCGTGGGCACCTGAATCCCGGCGACGGCTTCGTCTCGCGGCTCTGCCATGAACCGCGCGTCGCACTGGCGGTTCTGGAATCGCTGCTCGCGCCGCAGGTGGGCGGCGGCCGGTTGCAAATACTGCACGAACACCGCCCCGTTCGGGTCGAGTCCCACGGGGATCGCGTCCAGTCTGTGGCCGTCCGCAGCCTGCGCACGGGACGCGAACGCATCCTGCGCGGGGACTGGTTCGTGGACGCGACGGAATTGGGCGATCTCCTGCCGCTGGCCGGGGTGGAGTGGGTCACAGGCGCCGAAGGCCTCGCCGCCACCGGCGAACTCCATGCGCCGGAGAAGGCGGATCCGCTCAATCAGCAGGCGTTCACCGTCTGCTTCGCGGTGGACCATGTGGCCGGCGAGGAGCATGTGATCGACCGCCCGCGCGAGTACGGGTTCTGGCGCGATTATCTGCCCAACCTCGCTCCGGCGTGGCCCGGGCGCCTGTTGTCGTGGACCTACTCGCATCCGCGCACCCTGGTGCCGCGGACCGTGGGGTGCGATCCGCAGCAGGAGTCGATTCCGGATGGCACCCTGAATCTGTGGGCGTACCGCCGCATCGCGAAGGCGTCGAATTTCCGGCCGGGGTCCTATGCGGGCGACATCTCACTGATCAACTGGCCGCAGAACGACTACCTGCTGGGCGACCTGATCTTCGGAACCGAGGAAGCGCACGCGCGCCATCTGGAGCGAGCGCGACAGCTCAGCCTATCGCTGTTGTACTGGATGCAGACGGAGGCCCCGCGCGCGGATGGAAAGACCGGCTGGCCGGGGCTGCGGTTGCGAGGTGACGTGCTGGGCGGACCTCACGGACTCGCCAAGGCACCGTACGTTCGCGAGTCACGCCGCATTCGCGCGCGATACACGATTCGCGAGCAGGACTGCGGGGTCGCGGCGCGGATGGTGGACGCGGGTCGCAACGGCAACGGCAACGGGAAGGGAGGCCGAAGCGAGGCCTACTTCGATTCCGTGGGCGTCGGTCACTATGCGATCGACCTGCATCCGAGCACGACTGGCGATAACTACATTGACTTCGAGGCGCTGCCCTTTCATCTGCCGCTGGGCGCACTGCTGCCGGAGCGGGTGGAGAATCTCCTGCCGGCCAACAAGAACATCGGCACCACCCACGTCACCAACGGCGCCTACCGACTCCATCCCGTCGAATGGACGATTGGCGAAGTGGTCGGAGTGCTCACGGCCTACGCCGGTGCAAGACGTCTGACCGCCCACGCCGTGCGTGAGCGCCCGGAGCGCTTGGCGGAGTTCCAGGCGGTCTTGCGGGAGCACGGGGTCGAGACACATTGGCCTTCCGGATTCTGATTCGAATGGGGTCCAGTTGCCGCACTTGAAAGCCACGTCGCCAAGGAGGGGTACCAGCGAATGGCGCGTCGACGGCATGACTTGCCAGAACTGCGCCCGTCACGTGCGCGAGGCAGCGCAGTGCGTGGCCAGCGTGGCCAGCGCGAGCGTGGACCTGACGAACGCGCGATTGAGGGTTCGCTGGACTCCGGGGAACGCGGCCGAGTCCGAGGTGGTGCGCGCCATCGAGGAAGCCGGTTTCACCGCCACGGCCTGGACGGGAAAGGACACCGGCGCGGGATCCTCCGGCGTGGCGCGGGCGGGAAGCGAATGGCGCGCCAGCGTGATTGGTTGCGGTGGAGTGGCCGTTTTCCTCGCCCTTGCGGAGTGGTTGCTCGGGTGGGGGCATACCGCGTGGTTTCCCTGGTTGGCGGCGGTTTTGGCCGGGGCGGTGCAGGTCCTCGGCGGCGCCCGGTTTTATCGCGGGGCTTGGGCGCAATGGAGGCGCCGGGCGGCCAATATGGATACCCTGGTGGCGCTCGGATCGACCGCGGCGTATGGGCACAGTCTTTGGACCCTGCTCTCGGCCCGGGGCGGGCATGCGCATTTCCTGGACTCCACGGCGATCATCGCGCTGATCAGTGTCGGTCATTGGCTGGAAGCCATCGCCTCGGCGCGCGCCTCCGGGGCGCTGAGTGCGCTGATGGAGTTGGCGCCGGCCAAGGCCTGGCGCCTGGAACCCGACGGCAGCACTCGCGATGTTCCCGCCGAGGATGTGGTGGCCGGGGATCGAGTGGTGGTGGGTCCCGGAGAACGCCTCCCCGCCGACGCCGAGGTCGTGGAGGGCATGGCGTCGGTGGACGAGTCCATGCTCACCGGAGAATCCGTTCCGGTGGACCGTAGGACCGGGGACCGGGTTTTCGGCGGCACGCTGAATCTGGATGGCCGGCTGGTGGCGCGGATCACGGCATCCGGGGAGTCCACCGCGCTGGCCGGCATCATCGCCGCCGTGGAGCGAGCGCAGAACAGCCGGGCCGACATCCAGCGCCTGGCCGATCGCATCAGCAGCATCTTCGTGCCGGTGGTGGTGGTGCTGGCGCTGGTGACGGCCGCGTGGTGGGGCTTCGCTCCCGAGTGGGCGCGCCAGGTGCATGGGTTCCTTTCGGCGGGCTTGTGGCCAGTCGCCCTCCCCTCGGGCGTGCTCGAGAACGCGGTCTCGCACGCGGTCGCCGTGCTGATCATCGCGTGCCCGTGTGCCATGGGTCTGGCCACTCCGATC
>CAZYJB010000651.1:0-3362 GCA_964647675.1 uncultured Verrucomicrobiota bacterium
TGGTTCCCAAGTGCCATTTGCCGAAGTAACCCGTGGCATAGCCGGCGGATTTCAACACCGAGGCCACCGTGCGCGTGCCGGGCGGCAGGGAGGTTCGATTCGCCGGCGGCGTCAGGCGGCGCGCCGCGGCCTCGCCGCGCTCGAGGCTATCCACCGTGTAGACACCGGTGCGCGGCGCGTACTGCCCGGTCATTTGGGCGGCACGCGTGGGAGCGCAGTTGGGCGAGGCGTAGAAGCTGGTAAGGCGCAGTCCGCCCGCCGCCAGGGCGTCGAGGTGCGGCGTCTCGTAGAAGCGCGAGCCCGCGAACCCGGCATCGGTCCAGCCCAGGTCATCGGCCAGGATCACCACGATGTTGGGCGGCGGCGCCTTGGCGGGGCCGGACGACGCAGCGACGGCAGCGGCGGGGCCCAGAGCAAGAAACAGCAACCAGAAGCGCAGCACGGAGCGGGACGTTGTCAAAACCCCGCGCGCGGGGAAGCCAATTCACGGCCCGTGTGGTGCCGCAGGCTGGAAAGAGGGAGCGGAGCCGAACGTGACCCGAGCGTGAATCCAGGGCGGAGAGCGAAACCCGCCTGGTGGCTCGTCGGCTCCGTCCGACGAGTCGGAGCGAAACCCGGAGAGACGCTGGGCCCACGCGGGAGCCATTGGAGTCGAAAGGGGTCGGCATCCTGGCGAGGATGCCGAGTCACGAGACGGAGCTCATGACCCACCGACGGAGAAAGGTGCAGGAAGGCTGGGCGCCGCGGTTGCCTCCCTGAACCCGTTTCCGCTATTCCTAGCGCGATGTCCACGGTCGCCGAACAGCTGCGCCACGCGCGCGAAGCGCAGGGTTTGTCCCTCCGCGACCTCGCCGACCTGACCAAGATCCGCTCCGACCACCTGGAAGCGCTCGAGCAGGCCAACTACGCGCCGTTCCCCGCGCCCGTCTACATCCGCGGTTCGGTGCGCACCTGTGCTTCCTTCCTCAAACTTGACGTGCAGGCGATCCTCGCTGCGCTCGATGCCGAACTCGCGAATTCACCCGAGTTCCGCGAGCCGCCCAGCCTCACCGGCGAACATCGCGGTCCGCTCGACTGGATCACCTACCAACTCTCGCGCATCAACTGGCGTATCACGCTCATCATCGTCGTCGTCCTCGCCGTCGTCGCCGGCGGTTCCCTCGGCTGGAAAGCCTGGTCCCAGCGCCTGCGCGAGGATCCCCTGAGCCGCCTCGGACCGGGTCTCTATCGGGGTCCCGCGCCCTCCGAAGGCGATGTGCTGCCGATCCCGGCCGCGGCCGCTCCCGCCACCAACGCGCCGACCCGACGATGAAGACCTTCCCGGCGCCTCGTCCCCGTTCGCGCCGGGCGGCTCTCGCCGCCGCGGTGGTGCTGGGCGGCTCGGCCGGTCTTTCGAGCGTGCCCGCCTTCGCCGCCGATCCCGGCCCGCCTCGTCCCACGGTCACCCTCGGGATCCTCGAGCAACGACGGCAGTTCCAGGAAAACACCCTGCGCGGTTTCACGAACTTCCAGGCCTTCACCTTCTCCAACCGCCTCGCCGCCTCGGGCATCACCTTCCAGCACCGCGCCGTCGAAGACGCCGGCCGAAACTACAAGGCGGTCCAATACGACCATGGCAACGGCGTCGCCGCGGCGGACGTCGACCGCGACGGACGGGCCGACCTTTACTTCACCTCGCAACTCGGGCGAAACGAGCTCTGGCGCAACCTCGGTGGCGGTCGGTTCGAGGACGTCACCGACCGCGCCGGCGTCGCGCTCGCCGCGCAACTCTCCGTCGCCGCGGCCTTCGCCGACCTCGACAACGACGGCGCCGCGGACCTCGTCGTCACCACCGTGCGCCACGGCAACCGGCTCTTCCGCAACCGCGGCGACGGCACCTTCGAGGACCGCACGGCGGGCTCCGGCTTCGAGCACACCGGCCACTCATCCGGCATCGCCATCGCTGATCTCGACCTCGACGGACGTCTCGACCTCTTCATCGCCAACGTCGGCACCTACACCACCGACACTCGCGGACGAGACGGCGCCTTCGTGGGATTGGCCGATGCCTTCTCCGGCCATCTCTTCCCCGAGCGCACCGAACGCAGCCACCTCTACCGCAATCGCGGCAACTGGTCCTTTGCCGAGGTGGGACGCGACTTCGGCATCGTCGAGCCAACCTGGTGCGGCGACGCCACGTTCCTTGACCTCGACGAGGACCGCTTCCCCGATCTCTACCTCGTCAACATGCAGGGCGACGACCGCTACTACCGCAATCAGGCCGGACGCCGTTTCGCTCTCGCCACCGACGCCACCTTCCCGAAAACGCCGTGGGGCGCCACCGGCGTGAAGAGCTTCGACGCCAATGGCGACGGGCGCCCCGATCTCCTGGTCACGGACATGCATTCCGACATGACCCAGCAGCAGACCGAGGCCGGGGCGAGGTTTCAGGTGCGCATCGAGAAGTCGAAGAGCGAGGCCTACTGCACTGCGCAATGGACCGAGGCTTACCTCCAGGGCTCGACCAACAATCTGTTCGGCAACGCCCTTTATCTCCAACGCGCCGACGGCTCCTTCGAAGAGGCCTCCGACCGCCTGGGGGTCGAGACTTACTGGCCGTGGGGCGTCAGCACCGGCGATCTCGATGCCGACGGCAGCACCGACCTCTTCGTGACCGCCGGCATGGGGTTCCCCTTCCGCTACGCCGTCAATTCCGTCCTGCTGAACGACGGCGGGCGCCGGTTCTTCGACGCCGAGTTCGCCCTGGGTGTCGAACCGCGGGCCAATGAACGCATTGGCAAACTGTGGTTCACGCTCGACTGCACCGGACCGGACCGCGACCACCCAGGCTGCGCCGGGCGGAGCGGCTCGGTCCCGATGTACGGCGCCCTTTCCTCGCGTTCCTCGCTCCTGCTCGACCTCGACGACGACGGCGACCTCGACATCGTGACCAACGATTTTCACGACGCCCCGCAGATTCTCATCAGCGACCTCGCCCAGCGCCGCGCGCCGGCGTTTCTTAAAGTGCGCCTCGTCGGCACGCGTTCCAATCGCGACGGACTTGGCGCGCGGGTGCGCGTGCGGGTCACGGGCGGACGCACCTGGACGCAGTACCACGATGGCAAGTCCGGGTATCTCGCGCAGAGCGCCGTGCCGCTCTATTTCGGATTGGGCCACGCGACGGACGTCGAAGCCGTGGAGATCCGCTGGCCTTCCGGCGCCGAGCAGGTCCTGCCCCGCCCCGCGGTGCGCACGCTCGTGACCGCAACCGAGCCGTGAGCTGGTCGGAGCCGGCGAGCCACCGTGGCCGCTTCGCGACCAAGAGCCTGTCTGAAAACTCCGAAAGGCCCTGTTTTCGCGGAAAGGGCCGGATGGCTCGGCGC
>CAZYJB010000652.1:0-3362 GCA_964647675.1 uncultured Verrucomicrobiota bacterium
CGAAATCAAGCCGAGCCCGCCCGCCGATCACGGTCAGCACCAGTTCGCTCCAACGTCCCGCGTCGAACACCACCGGCACGCTGCGCGCCGTGTTCCGACGCCCACCGCCCTGCTGGCCGAGGGCGAGTTCGAACTGGTGCCCGGTGGGATCAATGGACAGCTCCCACAACGGACCACTTCCATCGCCGCTCGCCGCGCCGGCGGAGAGCAGGCGCGCCCAGTGCCTCGGACCCATGCCCGCATCGCGGCCCATCGTGGTCCAGGAAGGCTGATACCGGAACCGCACCGACACCGCGTCGGCCCGCGCGCCAGCGAGCGGCAGCACCGCCGGGGCGTCGCCGTCGCGGAACTCCAGGGCGTCGCCCAGCGCTCCCTTCACGCTGCGTCCGCCGCCGCGCGCACCGGATTCCCGCGCGCCGGACACCAAGGGCGCACGCGCTGGCTCGTCAAATGTCCAGTGACCGAGGCGAATGACCTCCCCGTCCGCGCCGCGCGCCGCGTGCGACAGGACGTCCGCCAGGGCCAGCGTCATTGCGATCGCGACGAACAATGGTCTCGCGCCGCGGGAGCCCGGGAGGCAACCGAGGCCCGGCTGGGAGCGCGTCTGAAAACCCTTAGACTCCGAGACGTTCAAAGCCCTCCTCGATGGTGGTGGTGTTCTGGATCCGTGCCAGTTTGGCGTACAATCCGTCCGCGGTGAGCAGCGACTCGTGCGTGCCGCGCTCCACGATGCGGCCCCCGCGCACGACGAGGATCTGGCTGGCATGGCGGATCGTGCTGAGGCGATGCGCGATGACGAAGCTCGTGCGTCCGCGCAACAGCCGGTCCAGCGCCTCCTGGATGAGTCGCTCGGTCTGGGTGTCCACGCTCGCCGTCGCCTCGTCGAGAATGAGGATGGGGGAATCCTTCAGCAGCGCGCGCGCGATGGAGACGCGCTGCTTCTCGCCGACGCTCAGCTTGACGCCGCGTTCACCCACCCGGCTGTCGTAGCCTTCGGACAGGCGCGTGATGAACTCGTGGCAGTTCGCCGCGCGCGCGGCCGCCTCGATCTCCGCCTGGGTCGCGTCCAACCGCCCGTACTGGATGTTCTCGCGCAGGGTTCCGTTGAAAAGAAAGGGTTCCTGGGAAACCACGCTGATGTTCCGGCGCAACGAATCGAGGGAGACCTCGCGGGTGTCCTGCCCGTCGATCAGGAGCCGACCCTCGGTGGCCTCGTAGAACGCGGGCAGCAGGTTGACCAGCGTCGATTTGCCCGCCCCGGTGGGTCCGACCAGGGCCACCATCTCGCCCGGCTTCACCTCCAGCCGGATATCCTGCAACACGGCGCGCCCCGGCCCGTAGCCAAATCCCACCCCCTCGTACACCACCGCGCCACTCACCGGCTCCCGCAGCCGGCCTGTGCGATCCGCGCGTTCGGGGGTCGCGTCAAAGATGTCGAACACCCGCGCCGCCGCGGCCCGCGCGGCCTGCAACATCTGGTTCAGCCCATGCAACCGCCCGATCGGCTCGTAGAAGAACATGCCGGCGTAAAGCATGAATTCGACCAGCGCCCCGACCTCGAGCCGGCCGGCCATGGCCTGCGCCCCACCCACCCACAGCACGAGTCCGATCCCTGCCGCCCCGACGAACTGCATGGCCGGCTGGTACCAGGCCCAGGCACGCATCACCACCAGCGTGCCTTCACGCAACTCATCCGCGCGCGCCGCGAACCGCGCATCCTCGTGGTCCATGCGGCCGAAGGCCTTGATCTGGCGGATGCCTTGCAGGTTGTCCATCAACAGGGCGTTCATGGCGGACGACGCCTCGCGCTGCCGGCGGTAACGGGTATGCGCCGTGGTCGTGTACCAGAGCGCGCCCGCCACGAGGAACGGCAGCGGGATCAGCGCCACCGCGCCGAGCACCGGGCTGCTGGCGAACATGAACCACAGCGCGCCCACGATGCTCAGCACCGCCACCGTGCCCTGCTCGGTGCCGTCGATCAGCAGCCGCTCGACGCTGTTCACATCCTCCATCACGCGCGTCATCAGATCGCCGGAGGCGCGCGGATCGAACCACGCCACCGGCAGGCGTTGCAGGCGCGCGTAAAGATCGCGCCGGAGGTCGCAGATCACGCGCTGCTCCAGATGGTTGTTGACGCGGATCCGCAGGCTGTTGAACACCTCGCGCAAGAGGAACGCTCCCAGCAATCCAAGGGCCGCGGGGGTCAGCCACTCACTGCGCCCCTTCGCGATCACGTCATCGAGCAGCAACCGCGTCAGGCGCGGGTACAACATGCCGAAGGCGAGCGAGAGCACCGCGCACCCGATCGTGGCCGCCACCATCAACCGGTAGGGACGCAAGTAGCCCGAAACCCGACGCACGACCTCGCCTACCGGACGCGGCTCGGAATGGAAGGTCGGATCGGTGTGGGCTCCGTGACGGGGGTGGGCCATGGGTGTTCCGGGCGCGCGATCGATCGCAAGGCCTCGCGTCAGCGCGCGGCCAGGAAACCCACCATGGCCGCGGCGAAGGGCGCCAGGTCCAGCGGAGTGCGGCTCGAGACCAGGTGCCCGTCCACCACCACCGGCGCATCCTCCCAGATCGCCCCGGCGTTCTCGAGGTCGTCCTTGATGCCCAGCGACCCCGTCGCGCGGCGTCCCTTCAGAATGCGCGCGGAGATGGGGATCCAACCGCCATGACAGATGAAGGCCACCAGCCGGCCGGTCTCGTGAAAACGCCGGGTGATGGCGAGCACCCGGGCGTCGCGCCGCAGCTTGTCCGGCATGAACCCGCCCGGAATCAGCAACCCGTCGTAGCGGTCCGCGTCCACCTCCGACAGCAGCCGGTCGGCGCGCGCGGGATAGCCGTGCTTGCCCTTGAACACGCGCAATTCGGTCGCCGCGAGCTCCGTGCGATACCCCGCCTCCTCGAGGCGCAGCTTCGGATACCAGAGTTCGAGATCCTCATAGACGTCATCAACCAAGGCCAGCAACGCACCGGACATGGGCCTTGCTTACCTCCGATCGCGACGCGGAGCAAACCCCGCCCCGGCGCGAACGCAAAAACTGTCGCGAGCGGGTGCAAGCCCTTGGTACCGTACGCCCGTGTTTCCCAAGGTGAACACGCGGGACGTCCGGGCCGTCCTTTCCGAATGCCACGATTCCTGGCGGAGCATTGCCGGCCCGGGAGAGGCCGGCTGGCTGGACCAAGCGTTCATGGCCCTCGAGGACGCCTTCGCCGGTCGGCACCCCGATTTCGAGGCCCTCGACGCACGCTACCATGACCTTGAGCACACGATGCAGGGCACCCTCTGCCTCGCCCGGCTGCTGCGCGGATGGCACAACTCCGGGTCCGAGAACGCCCTCGATGCCCGCACCACACGC
>CAZYJB010000653.1:0-3357 GCA_964647675.1 uncultured Verrucomicrobiota bacterium
ATGGGAGTTTATCCTAATTCCTGGAATTGCCGGCTTCGGAAGCTAAGTCATGAACAAAGCAGCTATCATCCGCTATCTCCTGCGGCCGCTGGATTGGCTGACCATCTGCATCCTGTCCGCCACCGCGATCGCCAAACTCCTCCTGGTTCTCGGTTTCAAGTCCGAGGTGCCCCTGCCCATGGACGAGCCAAACTACGTGCTGCCGCAGCTTCCCAATCGACTCGTCTTTCTGGGTGCCCTGGTTCTCGAGGCTTTGGTGGGCTATCTGATGTGGAAGGATGCCGGGGGCCGACGCCGATACTGGGCACTCGCCTGGATCACGGCGACCTTCATCTGGTACCAGGCCATTTGGCGATCCCTGGACCCGGCAGCCAATTGTGGATGCCTCGGGGTGCTGGCGCCGATGTCGCGGGAAACCTACGACAACATCACGGCGGCGCTTCAAATGATTCTCGGTGGCCATGCCTTACTTGGACTCGTGCTCGAGAAAGGGGCGGTCCGACCTGCGGTTCGGGTCGCGGCAGGAGACCCGTCGGGCGTCGCTGACCACGTGTATCACTAGACCAACGCAACTCCGTCTCTACCATGAAGCTATACCTCGTCCTGGCCTTGGTCCTTTCGAAGGTCGTGTGCTCGCCAACGGGAGCCGGCCAGCCTGAAGTCTCCGAAGTGGCGATCCGAGGAGACCTGGAGCTATCGGTCGACTACTACCCACCATCAACGAACTCGGTGGCGCCATCGACGAATCGAACCTATACGGCAAAGCTGCACCGGACCGCGTCGCGATGGTATCTGGCGACACGGTGGCTGAACACGTACGACGAGTACTATTGCGATGGTTCGAACACCTTCGTGAAGTACACCCTTCCACCGGATGCGCGCCCGCCGGCGCCGATGACAAATCGTTACGGAGCGGATTTCGGACCCCCCGCAGGACTGACCAATGTGATCCCCGTGATCTATCTTGTTCCCGGAACGCATCCCCTGGGGGAGATGGGAGTGAATGTTCCCTGGCTGGCCGTTCTGTCGGACCAGTACCTGAAGAATCCGGGTCGGCTGCTTCCACTGCCTTCGGGAGACATTCGCCACAATCCTGGGGCATTTGGGTATCGGGACCTCACAACCACCTTTCCCGATGTTCTGGGCCTGCCGGAGCGCGTGACATTGATCCTCAGTCGCAAGCTCCTGAAGGCGGCACCGAGTTCGCCGACTCTGATACGGTCGTCGCGGAATCCGGCGCATGTGCGCGCCATGCGTGACATCGCGATCGGAGCGGAGGAAGGACTCGAGTTGCTGGACTACCGAGTGACAGCAGCGACAAACCTGTTCGGATGGAACCTGCCGAGCGAGTTCTTGATTCAGCAACGGTACCCGATTCACATGCCGGGTTCACGAGCCGAACTCATGCCCTACCTTAGGATCCGGGGAACGGCGCGGTTCGAGGCAACAAATCGAGGTCCGGATGCCTTGCTACGACCCTCTGAGCCTGCGCAAGTGACGGATTTCCGCTTCCGCCATCCACGGCGAACCCTGGATTGCCTCTCGTATCTCGTCTCGGACGGCCGTGTGCCACCAGTGGATGATCCCGAGCTTCAACAGCGGTATCGCGTGAGGAGTAGCCGGGAACCCGTCGATGCCTTGATCGCGAACCGTCTGAGCAGTTTCGGGCTGTACCTCATCCTGCTGGGTGCGCCCGCGGGTGTGGCCATCGTCGGCTACGCGCGACGTCGAAGCAGGGTCAACCAATAGCACTGCCTAACATGACGATGAGAAGTGTGTTGAGAGGGTGGGCGCCATGGATCCTGGCGTTCCATGTCGCGGGGTTGGTGGCCGAGGCGGCATCACCCATCCAGAACTACAAGTGTCGAACCTTTCGGGACGACGAGTGGGGATGTCCGAGCAGCGGTCCCTGCTCAGGCACCTGCTATCACACCACGTTCGACGTCAACGTGAGTCTGTGCAAACCACAGAACGGGTCGTCGTGCACGTACAGCGATACCCCCACGATGGTGTGGTACAGTCTGTACACCGGAAGCTGCCAGCTGAAGGCCGGTGTCTTCACCTACTACTGCTACTGCAACTGGGATCCCAGTTCGACGCCCGAACGGGGACAGGTTCCGAGCGGCTGCAGTTGAGTCGATCGTCGGGGTGGGCCGTCGCGGTGGTCTGCCGCGGCGGCCATCCCGGAATCACCGTTTCTGCCAATTCTCCCGGCGTGCCGTGATGCCACCGACTTCAGTGCAGGAAACGCTTCCACGCGCAACGGCGGTGACGTCAAGACCGTGGCGAAGCCAAGGGATGAAGTGGCGTGCGTGGGCAGCGGGCATGGGGGTTCGTTCGGCCATCGCTGCCATTCTGGCGGGAGTTCTCATGCTTGGGAGGGGCCCGTTGGTGGATCCCGGAGCCTGGTACGGCTGTGACTGGCATGTTCCAGTCCAGGCGAGCCGACTGCTTTCCGGTCACCTATCCCTCAGCGATTTTCCGGGTGATCTGCGCTTCGACCTCACTTGGACGAGGGACGGCGTTCAACAGGTGTGGGGCCTCGGACTCAGCGCGTGGCATGCGCTCTGGGCGCTGCTGCTGGCGGGTGGCGACGCACTTCGCCTTCCTTCCCGGTTGCCGCTGGCGGTCGCTATGGTCGTGTATTGCAGCGTCGTCCTCGGGACGGCCTGGAAGGTCGCATTGGCAACCCAGGTGGAATCGCGGGTGCAACCGATGGTGGCGAGTGTGCTTTCTGCGCCGTTCCTGCTCCAGCCGGCCGTACGGGTGCTGTTTCAATCTCCGTTTCTCGTGTATGAGGAGACGGTTCTCTACGGGCAGTTGTACGCCGGGGTGATGGTGTGTGTGTATGTGCGGCAAGTGTTAAAGCCGAGCTTGGGAGGCCTGGTGCTGTTGTCCGTCATGGCTGGCCTGGGACCCCACATCCGGCCCACGGTCGGAGCCTATTCGGCCGCGTTGCTTGTGATGGCGATGACAGCGTGGCGTCCTGATTCCCCGCCGTCCTCGGGCACGAGAAGGTATGGACTTGCGCTGACGTGTGCGGCTATTCCGGCGGTCACTGGCTTGGTGGTCCTATGTTGGACGAATCAGTTGCGGTTTGGCTCACCACTGGAGTTCGGGCACCGCTTCAACGTATCCCACCATCATGCGATCCTGGATTTCACGCGGTTTGAAAGGGTTCCACCAATGGTGATCAGCCAGGCGGTGGGCGGCGTCCGAGAGGTCCTGGGCGGGCTGGTTTCGGATTTCGGGTTTGGACTGCGCGCATGGGACAGCCCCGATGTCTTCCTCGGACAGTCGAGCCTGTCCAGGTTTCGAGAGCATTACTTGCCGGCGCTGGGATGGGGGGCCGTGGCA
>CAZYJB010000654.1:0-3354 GCA_964647675.1 uncultured Verrucomicrobiota bacterium
GGCGTTTTGCATGATGCATCGTGCAGAAATCCGCCCTGCCTTCCTGCGTCCCCGGCAAGGGCGCGAGAAAACGCGGGTTTTCGCGTCAGGACCGGGATGGCACGGCGGTTGCGAAGAGTCTCCCGTCATCCGGTGGCGATCCGTCGGTTCGGTCTGGTGGGTGGGAACATGGCGGTCGTTGCCGGGTGACTCGGTCGATTTCGGTCGATCCTTGGAAACCACATCAACACCACCCACGACGGAAGAGAGGAATCATCCATGAACAAGCTGACTATCAAGGGCGACTGGAACGTGGCGAAGGGCAAGCTCAAGCAGAAGTGGGGACAACTCACGGACAATGACCTCGCCTACGTTCACGGGAAGGAAGACGAGCTCCTGGGACGCATCCAGAAGCGCACCGGCGAGACGAAGGAGGCGGTGGAGAAGTACGTCCGTGAAACGTGCGACTGCTCGTGAGTTCGAGGTGAGTTCGAAGTGAGTTCGATCACCACCGGATGGCCGGGATCGTTTGACGATCCCGGCCTTGTCGTGGGCGCGCCAGGCAGGGCGTTCGGCCTTTTCGACACTTGACGCTGCCGGGGATCGGCGTAGGAGGCGCACATCCACTCGGATGTCCGGTCCCCATGAATGCCCCTGCCTTTGATCATCGCCACGCCACCCGGCGCGAGTTTCTAACCGAAGTCGGCCGCGGCATGCTGATCGCCAGCGTCGGGCTCGAGACCGCCACCGGGCTTGGACTCGCCTCTCCAGCGGCGGTGGCCGCCGAACCACCGGCCTTGCGGTTCGGCGCCCTCGAGTCTCTCGCGGCGCTGCTCGAAGAGACGCCGCTGGCGCGGCTCATACCGGTGCTGGCAGACCAGGTCGGACGCGGCACGAGCCTCCGGCAGTTGGTGGCCGCCGGCGCGCGGGCCAACGCCCGCGCCTTCGGCGGCGAGGATTACGTGGGCTTTCACACCCTGATGGCGCTCGCACCGGCGCTGGAAATGGCGGCCGAGCTCCCGGCTCCCGCGCAGGCCCTGCCGGTGTTCAAGGTGCTGCATCGGAATTCCGCCCGGATGCATGAGCGCTCAGCGCCGACGGCGCCGACCTTGGCGCCGGTCGAATCCGGTGGGGAATCCAGCGGAGCCGATCGTGCCGTGCAACTGCGCGAAGCGGTGCGCCGCGGGGATCTTTCCGCTGCTGAGAAAGTGTTCGCCGCATCGTCGGCGAATGGTGCGGAGGACGCGCTCAACGACTTGCTGCTTACCGTCGAGGACGAGACCGAGGTGCATCGCGTCGTGCTGCCCTATCGCGCCTGGACCCTGCTGTCGGTCACGGGACCCGAGCACGCCCACACGCTGTTGCGGCAATCGGTGCGATACTGCCTGCGTGCCGAATCCTGGAAGCGCGTGGATTCGCCCGACCGCGCGCGGAACCTGCTGCCGCGAGTTCTGGAGGAGCATCGCCTCCTGGACCGGAGCCCGGGAGCGCGCGTGGCCGACGACGCATGGATTGAGGCCACATCGCACGGCATCTTCTCCTCCACGCCTGCCCACGCGGCCGCGCTGGCCGCGAACGCCCTGGCAGAGGGGATGGCACCCGCAGCCCTGGGAGAAGCCATCACGCTGGCCGCGAACCAACTGATCCTGCGCGACGCCGGACGCTCGGTGCGCGAGGAGTCGGCCGGCAAGCCGGTGGGTAGTGTCCACGGAGATTCCATTGGCGTGCACGCCTGCGATTCCGCGAATGCCTGGCGGCACCTGGCCTCGGTCGGCCGGGCGCGGCATGCGTTCTCGTGCCTCATCCTCGGCGCCTACCAGGTCGCGCTGGATCGCACGTCGCGTGGAGGTGATTTCCTGAATTGGACGCCGCTCCCGGTCGCGCGCCACGTGGAGGGGATCTCGGCCACCGATCCGTCGACGCTTCTGAAGGACCTCGACGACGCCATCCGTGGCAATCTGCAGGCGCGCGCCGCCGCGTTGGTGCATCGCTACGGCGCCCTTGGCCATCCCGCGAGGCCGGTCTTTGATGCGCTGCTGCGTTACGCGATCAGCGAAGACGGTTCGCTGCACGGCGAAAAGTTTTACCGCACCGTCGCCGAGGAATTCGCTGCGACGCGCGCAGCCTTCCGCTGGCGCCACCTCGTGGCCCTGGCCCGAGTCACGGCCAGCGAATTCGGGCGCACCGCTGCGGGGATTCCCGAAGCGCGTGCCGCGCTGGGGTTGGGTGTGTCGAGCTGACGGTGGGGTGAAAGGCTGGGGTGACCGTGAGAAGGCGACTCGCCAGGGACGGCTCGCCCCACCTGCCGTGAGAGGTGCAGGAACGGTGGGGCGCCACGTCCCTGTGGCGCCGCGACCAAAGTCGGTCGGCCTCTCGCCGCTCACCGGCACCTGCCTAGCCGCCGGGAAGGTAGTTCCATTCAAGCGTCGCGCGGATCTCGCCCGGGTTGAACGGGCCGAAGGAGCGGAAGGCGCGGAACTCGATCGTCACACCGCGGAAATCCACCGCTTCGCTGGCGTCTGGGGGAAGGGTGGTCGTTTTTCCGCCCGGTCGCGTCACGCGGCGATAGCAGCTGCTGCCGAAGGGTGAGTTGCAGTTGCGGATGAACTCGTAGCCGACAAACGCCGTGAGCGGATCGAACTCGCCCGGGAACTGGCCCACTTCGGCCATCAACCTCGGCGGTGCCGTGATGCTCGCTGAAGTTTCGGCTGGGTTCGTGCCGGCGTCAGCGCGCAGATCGATGGTGAAGGACGAGCCCGCCACGATCCGCGCAGGCGGCGGATCCCAGGAAATGCGCAGCGGACTTCCGTCCGGCCCCCGCGTAAACGCCTCGCGATCGGTCACGACGAGATTGGTCGGGGAACCAGTGCCTTGGAAGGTTGAGATCCGGATCACCGGCGGATCCTGCCGCACGTAGGTGACCGCCCCGCGGGGATGAACCTGGACGATCATCGCCGTGCGTTCGATTCCCGCGCGCGACTGCGTGGCATCAATCTTGAATGCGAATTGGAAGTCCTTTCCGCCATCGGTGTCATCGGGCGTGAAGGTGAATTGTCCAAAGGTCGGCTCAAATTTGGCGCGGCGGGCATCCACGGCGCGACGCGCGTCCTCATCGCAGGCATCCAGATCCAAGCTGCGCGTGTAATGGCGTGGGTCGGTGTAGTAGTCGTTGGAAGCGGGCGTGCCGAAATTCACGATCCCCGTGACCTTGCAGTCGAAGTCCTCACCCACCTTGATCTCCGCGGTGTTGACGGGGACCGTCCATTGAAACTGCCGGAACGGCGTGAAGAACATCCGTGAGGACTGGGAGGTCACTTTGCGGGGGCCGGCGCCGAACTAATTGGCCAGCTCCGTTAGTCCAACGCTGGTTTAGCC
>CAZYJB010000655.1:0-3335 GCA_964647675.1 uncultured Verrucomicrobiota bacterium
TACGCGGTCGCGGCCCCGTCAGTCGACCCGACTCGCCGGCGCCAGCCACCGTCGGCACGGGACTCTCGCTGTCCGGCGGGATCCTCGCCCTGCTCGCCGTCGCCGCCGCCCAACCTCCCACGCCCCGGCTTCCATCGACGAACAGCGATCTCGTGGCGCTGGGCCCGATCACCATCGATGCGCGCGCGCGGACGGCCTCCTTTCCAGTGCGTGTGAACATGACCAACGGGATGATCGAGTACGCGCTGGTCGCGGACTACGGCAAGAAGCACGAGAGCCTGCTGGTCACCGACGTGCCGGCGATCCAACTGCATTCCGCGCTGCTCCTCCTGCACGCGCAACCGGCCGGCACCAATGCCCTCGCACCGGATCATGCGCTGCCCGTGCCGACCAATGCGGCGCTGGTCATTGAGGTGAGCTGGGACGCCGCGGGCGGCCGCGTCAGTCGCCGCCTCGAGGAACTGGTCGACCTGATGGAACCGCGCACGCTGACCTCCACCGGTCAACTGGCGCGCGCGCCCTGGCTGTTCAACGGTTCTTACGTGACTCCCGAGGGCTACGGCGCGCATTTCGACGGTTCCTACATCGCACTCATCCGGGACCCGGTCGCAGTGATCAACAATCCGCGGGGAGATGCCGGGGACGACGAGATCCATGCCCCGGCGCGTGGGACCCCTCTTCCCGCGCCCGGCACCCCCGCCACCTTGACGTTGCGGCCCGACCCAGCGTCCGCCCCGGCCTGGAACCGGAGCCTGCCCCGCACCCCCTGAGCGCCCGGCGTGGAAGCCGTGCACGATTGAGCATTTCCCGACTCGCCGCGGTCTGAAAGCCTCGCGCGGTTCTCGAAACACGATGCGTTCCTCCCCCAAGAAACCCGGCCCGCTCTGGGCGCTGTCCCTCGTCGTCCACCCGGAGGCCGAAGAGGCCGCTGCCGAACTGCTGCTGCGCGAGACCGGGCGCCCCGCGGTGGCCACGCACGACAAGATCTCCGGACTCAGCACGGCGGTCGCCTACCTCGACGACCCGGACTTCTGGAGCCGCGAGCGCCGTCGCCGACTCGCCGAAGCCGTGGCCGACCTCGGCACTCACGGACTCGCCCTGGGGCCGGGCACGCTCGCGTGGAAACGGGTGCCCCGCATCGACTGGCGCGATTCCTGGAAGCGTCATTTCCAGCCGATCAGCGTGAGGCGGGTGCTGCTCGTACGTCCGAGCTGGAGCCGGCGACGAGCTGCCAAGGGGCAGGCCAGCGTGGTGCTGGACCCCGGCCTGAGCTTCGGCACCGGACAACATCCCACCACCGGATTCTGCCTGCGTGCGGTCGCGCGGCATCGTCCGCCCGACCGCCGGGGTCCGGTCGCGTTTCTGGACGTCGGCACGGGCTCGGGAATCCTCGCGATCGCGGCGGCCAAGCTCGGCTTTGCGCCGGTGGCGGCGTTCGATTTCGATCCAGACGCGGTGCGCATTGCGCGGCAGAACGCCGTGCGAAACGGAGTCGCTGAGCGGATCCGCCTTCAGCGCAAGAACGTTGCGCGACTGGCAAGGGCAGCGCGCGGCCGTTACGGCGTGGTCTGTGCCAATCTCACCGCGGACCTACTGGTGCGACACGGTGAATCCCTGTTGTCACAGGTCGTGCCCGGCGGACATCTGGTGCTCGCGGGCATTCTGGACGAGGAGTTCGACGGGGTTGCGGCACGTTTCGAGTCATGGGGCGCCCGACGTGTGGCGGAACAGCGCGGGGGCGAATGGCGGTCGGGAACATTCCAGCGGATCGCGCCGGGGAAGAGTGCGAGATGAGGGCGCTGAGTTTGAATGGAAACCGGGGGTCGAGGGTCGAAGAAGGACCGCGGTGTTCTGCAAAAACTTGTTGCACAGCGCGGTTTCCAGAGTTAGAGGAGACGCCGTCGCAGATCATCCGGGTCATCAACAGACCCATTGGCGGGGAGCCGCTGCGATGGTTCTTCCAGTTCTGAGGTCGGATCCCAGGCGCTTTGGTTTTGGGTGTCCACTTTGGGGATCAGTCCGCCCTGTGAGTCAGGCCTCGATCGGTCGGCTCACCTAGTTCCAAGGCGGTCCAGTCAGTCAGCCAGCTAGCGGTGGCGTAGTTCGCCATGAACAACTCGAATAGCAACGTGCCGGAGTACGGCTCCGGTTTTTTGGAAATCTCCGAGAAGGGATTTGGGTTCCTGCGGTCCTCGGACAACCGATATCAGCCGCGTCCGGCCGATGTTTTTGTCACCCCGGACACGATCAAGCGTCATTTCCTGCGCGAGGGATGCCAGGTGGAGGGCCGCCTGCAACCGCCGCACCGCGGCGTGAGTCCGCAACTGCGCGAGGTCGTGAATGTGAACGGCATGCCGTTCAACGAATTCGTGAAGTCGGTCCGGTTCGAGAACCTGACCACCATCGATCCCATCGAGAAGTTCCGCCTCGAGACCGCGCCGGACCAGCTTGAGGCACGCGTGATCGACCTGGTCACGCCCATCGGGCGCGGCACACGCGGCCTCATCGTGGCACCGCCGCGCACGGGCAAGACGACCATTCTCAAGCAGATCGCCAACGCAGTGACGGCCAATCACCCCGAGGTTCAGGTGATCGTGCTGCTCATCGACGAGCGCCCTGAGGAGGTCACCGATTTCCAGCGCTCGGTGAAGGCCGAGGTGGTGGCGTCCTCCAATGACATGGACCTCGAGACGCACGTGCGCCTGTCGCGCTTCACCATCGAGCGCTGCCGCCGGATGGTGGAGACCGGGAAGGACGTTTTCGTGCTGCTCGACTCCATCACTCGCGTGGCGCGTGCCTATAACAGCGTGCACGGCGGCAGCGGCCGCACCATGACCGGCGGCGTCGATGCGCGCGCGCTCGAGATCCCGCGCAAGATGTTCGCCTCGGCGCGCAAGATCGAAAACGGCGGCTCACTCACCATCGTGGCAACCGCTCTCGTCGACACCGGGTCGCGCATGGACGAACTCATTTTCCAGGAGTTCAAGGGCACCGGCAACATGGAGCTCGTGCTCGATCGCAAGCTCTCCGACCGCCGCCTGTTCCCGGCCGTCGACATCCCGAAGAGCGGCACGCGCAAGGAGGAGAAGCTTTTTGCCGCGAAGCAGATCGATGCCATCCGCAAGCTGCGCCGCATGATGGTCGAGCTGAACCCCGTCGAGGCGATGGAAACGCTTCTCGGCGCGGTGCGGAAGTACAAGACCAACGACGAGCTGCTCACCAAGCTCGGTTGATTTGCGGAATCGCCGCCGTGCCTCTCTAACCCCTCGGCGTTCCGCCCTGGGCTATCGCCTCTCTGGCTTTCAGCCCCACTCGCCGGTCGGAGCCGGCCAGCC
>CAZYJB010000656.1:0-3324 GCA_964647675.1 uncultured Verrucomicrobiota bacterium
GGCGGGACGGGCTCTGTGGCTTACGACTTCCAGTCAAGGCATGTCGGCCACCAAGTGAGCTTGGGTCCCTGGGTATTGATCTTACGGTTCAAGGACGTTGTTCCAATCACGAGCATAGGCAGGGCAAAAGCTCCCCAAAGCTTTCGGAACCTTTTTGGAAAAGATCAGATCGACCGCGCGTTCCTTGTACTCGCCGGCCGCCGCGCGACTCAAGGGGGAAATCGGACGGTGCGCGGAAAGCTTGAGCGCCCTTTGCGCTGCCCCTCGACCCCGGGGAGGAACCGATTAGTACGTGTAGGTAACAAAGGGTTGCCATCCCGCCGGACCGCACAAATATTGGCACGTCGCCGGAAGCCCATGAGCCCGATCCCTCTCAACCCCACCCCGCGATCCAACCGCCGCGCCCAATCGCCGGTCGGACCGGGCCGCAGGCGCGCCCTGGCCCTCGCACTTGTCTCGGCCACCCTCGGTGCCATCGCCACCCACGCGGCGCCCGAAATCGTGACGGCCGATCGCTGGCCGTCCTTCCGCGGCAGTCCATCGCTGGCCGCGGTGTCCGCCGCGCGCCTGCCTGACAAGCTCGCCCTGAAATGGACGTTCAAGGCCGGAGGCCCGATCAAGTCCACGGCTGCCATCGTCGACGGTGCGGTCTACGTCGGTTCCGAGGACGGCAAGGTGTACGCGCTCAATCTCGCCGACGGCTCCAAGCGCTGGGAGTTTGCGGCCGACGGCCCGGTCATCTCGTCGCCACTGGTCCACGACGGCGCGGTCTACATCGGCTCCGCCGGCACCAACTTCTACGCCCTCGACGCGCGCACGGGGAAGGAACGCTGGCGCCACGGCGGCGAGGCCGAGTTCAAGAGCAGCGCCAGCGCGTTCACGCCGCCCGGCACCCACGCCACCTGGCTGGTCATCGGCGGCTACGACAACCGGCTGCATTGCGTGGACGCCGCCACCGGCCGCACCAACTGGCTGTACGAAACCGGCAACTACATCAACGGCGCCCCGGCGGTCGGCGGCGGCCTCACCGCCTTCGGCGGTTGCGATGCCCTCGTCCATGTGGTGCAACTCGCCACCGGCACCAAGTCGCGCGAGGTCGAGGCGGGCGCCTACATCATCGGCTCCGCCGCGGTGGTCGATGGCGTCGCTTACGTCGGCCACTACGAGAATGAATTCCTCGCGGTCGACCTGCAGAAGGGCGAAGTCCTGTGGCGCTACCGCGACCGCGCCTTCCCTTACGGGGGCTCCCCCGCCGTCACCTCCGATCGCGTGCTCTTCGGCGGACGCGACAAACGCGTGCACTGCGTCGAGCGCAGCTCGGGCAAGTCCGTCTGGAGTTTCGCCACGCGCGGCCGGGTGGAGAGCTCGCCCGTCGTGGCGTCCGACCGCGTGGTGGTCGGTTCCGATGACGGCCGCCTCTACGTCCTCGGGCTCGCAGACGGCAAGGAACTCTGGAACTACGAGATCGGCCAGCCGATCCAGGCCTCGCCCGCCGTCGTCCAGGGACACGTCATCATTGGCGCCGACGACGGCGTCCTCTACGCCTTCGGCCCCTCATGAGCACTCCCACTCCCAGCACCGCACCTGCGGTCCCGCCCGCCGCCGTGGCCCCTCCCCTGCAAAAGGAGACCACGGTGGGCAACTACTTCGTCTCCAATTACCCGCCCTTCGCCTTCTGGAAGCCGGCCGCGGTGCCCGAGTTCGAGGCGGCGCTCGAACGCGCTCCCGCGCCCGGCAATCCGCTGGGCCTGTACGTCCACATTCCTTTCTGCCGGAAGCGCTGCCACTTCTGCTACTTCAAGGTCTACACCGACAAGGATTCGCAGGAGATCCGGCACTACCTCGACGCCCTGCTGCGCGAGTTGGACGCCTATGCCACGAAGCCCTTCATCGGTGGACGCCACCCGCGCTTCGTCTACTTCGGCGGCGGCACGCCCAGTTACCTTTCCGAAAGCCAGCTCGAGCTCCTGTTCCAGGGCCTCCAGGCGCGCTTGCCCTGGGATCAGGTGGAGGAGGTCACGTTCGAGTGCGAGCCCGGCACGCTGACCGACCACAAGCTCGAGTCCCTGCGCCGTCTCGGCTTCACGCGGCTCAGCCTTGGGGTCGAGCAGTTCGACGACCACATCCTCGAGATCAACGGACGCGCACATCGCTCCAAAGAGATCGCGCGCGCCTACGGCTTCGCGCGGCAGATCGGCTTTCCGCAGATCAACATCGACCTCATCGCCGGAATGGTCGAGGAGACCGAGGAAAAGTGGCGCGTGGCGGTCGAGCGCACGCTCGAGCTCCAGCCCGACTCAGTGACGATCTACCAGATGGAAGTGCCCTACAACACGACCATCTTCCAGCGCATGAAGTCCGAGGGCCGCCTGGTCGCGCCGGTTGCGGACTGGGACACCAAACGCCGGTGGGTCGACGAGGCGTTCCAGGCGCTCGAGCGCGCGGGATACACCGTCGCCAGCGCCTACACCGCGGTGCGCGACAAGGCTCGCGCGCGGTTCATCTACCGCGACTACCTGTGGGCCGGGGCGGACCTTCTTTCGCTCGGCGTGGCCAGCTTCGGTCACATCAACGGCACGCACTACCAGAACCTCCACGATTTCCAGCCGTACACCGATGCCGTCCACCAGGGGCGCCTGCCTGTGTTCCGCGCGCTCACGCCGCAGGACGATGAACGTTTCATTCGCGAGTTCATCCTTCAGCTCAAGCTGGGGTCGGTAAGCGCCGAGTATTTCACGCGCAAGTTCGGCGCCGATCCGCGCACCCGCTTCGCCGGCCCGCTGGCCACTTTGAACTCCTGGGGCTACCTCACCCAGCACGGGGACCGCATCGAAATCAACCGCGACGGCCTCCTCCAGGTCGACCGCC
Source organism: uncultured Verrucomicrobiota bacterium (assembly GCA_964647675.1). Classification (GTDB taxonomy): domain Bacteria; phylum Verrucomicrobiota; class Verrucomicrobiia; order Limisphaerales; family CAIMTB01; genus CAIMTB01. The sequence continues at coordinate 2,869 of CAZYJB010000656.1, forward strand.
TGCTGCACGAGTTCTTCAAGCCGGAGCACCGTACGGGGCGCTATGCCTAGGTCTGCCGCGCTCCTCGCCCTCCTGTTGGCCTCGAGCGTCGTGGGGCGCGCGCACGCGGCTCCGATCGACCTCCACGTCTCGCCGTCGGGCAACGACACCGCCGACGGCACCTCTGAACAGCCTTTTCGGTCGCTCGAGGCGGCGCGGGACCGCGTGCGGCGCCTGCGGCGCGACATGCGCGCCGGCGCCCTTGCCGAGGCCACCATCACCGTGCGCCTCCACGCCGGAGACCACCTCCGTCGCCTCACCCTCGAACTCGGTGCGGAAGACTCGGGGAGTGCGGGCGCGCCGGTGGTCTGGACCGCCGCCGACGGTTCCGTCGCGCGATTGCTAGGCGGCGAAAGGCTCCGCGGCTTCGCCGCGGTCGCGGAGGAAGACGCTCTGCGCGCGCGCCTGCCCGCCGCG
>CAZYJB010000657.1:0-3324 GCA_964647675.1 uncultured Verrucomicrobiota bacterium
GCCGCCAGCCGCAAAGCGGGCCCTTGCGCGCAATCTGGTAGCGCAGCTCGCCACCTACGCCACCGGGGCACCCGTGGGTTTCGCCGACCGCCGCGAGGTCGAAGCTCTCCTCGACCGGGCGGCTTCCAGCCATTACGGCGTGCGCACGCTCATCCATGAACTCGTTCGCAGTGACCTCTTCCAGCGAAAATAAGGGATGCCGGATCCCGTCCGCCGCGATACATCTGTTCCATCGCCCATGAATGCCCCGCACGTCTCCACCCGCCCCGCCCTGTCGCGACGCACGTTTTTTCGGGGCGCGGGCGTCTTGTTGACCCTGCCGGTCCTCGACGCCATGACGCCGGCCTTCGCCGACGCGGCGAAAGCGGCGTCCGTGGCGCGAGCGGGGGCCGACACCCCGGGGGGCAAGCCCCGGCGATTTCTCGGCATCTGCAACAACCTGGGGCTGCTCCCCGAGGAGTTCTTCCCGACGACCGCAGGACGCGGTTATGCGATGTCCCCCTACCTCGAGGCGCTCGCGCCGCACCGTGATGATTTCACGGTGTTCAGTGGTGTCTGGCATCCCGAGGTCGATGGCGGGCATCCAGCGGACAACTGTTTTCTCACGGCGGCACCGCATCCCGGCAGCGCAGGGTTCCGGAATACCATTTCGCTGGACCAGTACGTCGCCGAGCGTTTGGGCCATCTCACCCGACATCCCTCGCTGACCCTCGGCGTCAACGTTCAGCAAGGTGTGCGTTCGCTTTCGTGGACAGGTTCCGGGGTGATGATCCCGTGCGAAGAGAAAGCCTCATCGGTTTTCGCGCGTTTGTTTCTGCAGGGCACCCGTGCCGAGACGGAGGCGCAGGTGCGGCGGCTCGAAAACGGACGCAGCATCCTGGACGCCGTGAGCGGCCAGTTGAAGTCGCTGCAGCGCTCGGTGGGCGCGCGCGACCGCGAGCGGCTCGACCAATACTTCACCAGCGTGCGCGATCTCGAGCAGCGCCTGCAAATGTCGCGTGAGTGGGAGGACCGCCCGAAGCCGGTGGTGAGCGCGCCCGTGCCGCTCGATCCCGCGAATCCCAAGGACTACATGGACAAGGTGAAGCTCATGTACGACATGGCACGCCTGGCTTTCGAAACCGATTCCACGCGCTCGATCTCGCTGCTCCTGGACAGCGTGAATTCGCCCGCCATCGAGTTCGGCGAGACCAAGACCACCGACGGCTATCATAATCTGTCGCATCACGGGAAATCCGCCGAGAAGCTGCGCCAATTGCGCGACATCGACCGCTGGCACATGAAACTGCTCGCGGACCTTTTCCGCGATCTGAAGGCGGTGCGGGAGGACGGCGAACCGCTGCTCGACCGCACGATGGTTCTCTACGGTTCGAACCTCGGAAATGCCAACACCCACGTGACCACCAATCTTCCGGTGCTGTTCGCGGGCGGTGGATTCCGGCACGGCCAGCACCTCGCCTTCGACCGCCAGCACAACTACCCATTGCCGAACCTGTTCGTGTCCGCCCTCCAGCGCCTCGGGCTTGAAGGCGATCGGTTCGCGTCTTCCACCGGCACCATGCGCGGGCTGGAGTTGGTGTGATTCCAAACTGAAGCGGTCCAGCGCCGCCTATACGGCGGCGGCTACCATCACCTCGTAGCCGCGGGCGTGCAGCCCGCGCCGACTCGCTTTGCCAAACGCTTTTGCCGAAGCGGTCCAGCGCCGCCTATACGGCGGCGGCTACCATCACCTCGTAGCCGCGGGCGTGCAGCCCGCGCCGACTCGCTTTGCCAAACGCTTTTGCCGAAGCGGTCCAGCGCCGCCTATACGGCGGCGGCTACCATCACCCCGTAGCCGCGGGCGTGCAGCCCGCGCCGATCTTCTCTCCCTGATTCCTACTTCCCCGCGCGCTCCAGGAGATCGCGCGCCAGCCGTTGTTCGGGACGAAGTTCCACGAGACGCCTGAGGAGTCCGTTCGCCAACTCGGGCTTCTCCTTCAAATACGCGGACGCCACCAACACCGCCTGCGCATATCCCGCGGTGTACTCCGGGCTCGCTGAAGTGCTCGCAAGATACTTTTCGATCGCCTCGTCCAGGCGACCCGCCGATTCGCTGGCCAGGCCGCTCAGGTGAAGATCTCGCGCCCTTTGGAACTCCGTCACGTGCCGAACCTCGTCTTCGCTCCAATCCCCGCGAAAGACGCGGCGCACGTCGCCCGCGCCCGACTCCACCAGGACCAGGAGGCGATCCGCCGGCCCCTCGGCTTCGATCCCTCGGCGGTGGTACAGCCATTGCGGCGCGCGAAACAAAACGCTGGGACGATCGTCGGTGGCCACTTCGCCAGCTCCAGCCATCGCAGCGAGTGCCGCACCATCCGCAACCAGGCATCCCAGAATCCGAAGTGGCGAGTTCAACGCGAGGGGACCGAGCTCGCGCGCCAAATCCCCATGGGCGAGGCGCCGCGCCACGGATGCCGAATCCCAAACCATCGGCGTTTCGCTACCGACCAGTCCGACGACCGGTACATCCACGTTGAACCGAAGCAGCCACAGCGACTCATGCGGAAAAACCCGGGAGAACGTGCGCGCGATGTCGCGGAACACGGCCAGATCCATCTGATGCAAGGGCAGCCACTGACACACGAGCCCGCCTGGCGCGAGGCGGCGCCGAAGGGCCTCGAAATGCTCGTGCGTGTAGAGAAAGCCGGCCCCGTCCTCGGCGGGATGATACAGGTCCGCCACGATCACGTCGTACCGCTCCTCGCTGGCACGCACGAAGCGACGCGCATCGGCTTGATGAACGCGAATCCGCGACGATCGGCCCGCGGCTCGATTCTCCGGCGCGAACGCACCCAGTACCGCCACCACCTCCGGCAGCAGTTCGACGCCGTCCGCGGTAAGCCCGGGATGGCTGGCCACCGTGCCGAGGCTGAGTCCGGTGCCAACTCCAAGGAAAAGAGCGCGGCGGGGCTCGGGATGAAGCAGGAGCGGCAAATGCCCCTGCCGCCGCGCCGCCACCGCCGCGGCCGTGCCTCCCTGCTGAAAGCGGTTGTTGACGCGCAGCGTGCGATGGCCGTCCGGGGATCGCACCACCGTCACGGTGGCCAGCGCCCCTTCGACCGACCGCGTCACGGTGTCTGCGGGACCCACCTCCACGAGCACGAGGGAACGCGGGGAAAAGACGATCACGGTCACGACGGCGAGGGTCCCAACCGCGAGGACCGCCTTCCTGCCGTGGTTGAGGAAACCGAGTCCGAGATAGCCGAGGGCCACGGCCGACAGGGTGCCCCCCTGGAGACACAGACCGAAGCTGACTTTCCCAAGCTGCCAGACCGTGGCGCTCGA
>CAZYJB010000658.1:0-3310 GCA_964647675.1 uncultured Verrucomicrobiota bacterium
CAGATTGACCGTGAGCGGTTGGGACGCGGCCACGGACACCCCTGGGATGCTGTATCCGGAGGCGGGACCGCCGAACGGGGTTCCTCCATTGCCGAGGTTCACGGATTCCACCTCGGGCAGGCGTTGCACGCGTTCGAGAAGATCTCCTGCGAAGCGATCACGAGTCGCGTAGGTAGCGTATCGCGTGGTGGGGAGCATCACATCCACGGCGACCACGCGGTCGGTACGGAAGCCGGGATCGACGTCCTGCAGCGCGAGAAAGCTGCGCACGGTGAGTCCCGCGCCGACCAGGAGCACCACCGACAGGGCCACCTCGGCGATGACGAGCGTCGAGCGGAAACGTCTTCCCTGGCTCGCACTGCTCCCTTTGCTCCCGTCCTTCAGGGCATCGGCCAGGTTGGGGCGTGAGGATTGCCAGGCGGGGAAGAGTCCAAAGGCGATGCCCGTGATCACCGAGAGACCGAAGCAGAAGGCGAGCACAGAGACGTTGACCTCGATGCGTGATTCGTTGGGGACGTAGAATCCGGGCATGAGTGCGACCATCAGGCGCGTGATGCCCACGGCGAAGAGGAGTCCAACCACGCCACCGAGCCCGGAGAGGAGGACGCTTTCGGTGAGGAGCTGGCGCACGAGACGCCCTCTTTGGGCGCCGATGGAGAGGCGCACGGCCATCTCACGCACGCGCGAGGTGGCGCGGGCGAGTTGAAGGTTGGCGATATTGGCACAAGCGATGAGCAGCAGGAACACCACCGCGCCAAGGAGCAGGTTGAGGGTACGTTCCATCTCGCCGCTGGCGGAGGTCATGTTGAGGTAGTTGGTCAGCGTGGATTGGAAATCCTCCTTGGGGAAACCCGTGGGTCGGGCCCGGGCCAGCTCCTGCTGGAGTAGGTGCAGCTGCTGACGCGCGACCTCGGGGTGGGTCTCGGGCTTGAGGCGGGCGATGGGGAAGATGAAGCCGGAGTCGGCCGCTCCGCCGGCGAGCGGAAGCCAGAGACCATCGCTGGTCCACCATCCGAACCGTGGCGGCATGACACCGATAATCGTGTAGACCTGATCATCGAGACGCAGGGTGCGTCCGAGGACCTGCGGATCGCCGGCGAACAGCCGCTGCCAGAGCTGATAACTGAGCACCGTGACCGGATCAGGCTGGCCGGGCGATCGGTAGTCGGCCGGTCCGAAGGTGCGCCCCAGCACGGGATCCACGCCAAGGAACTGGAACGCGTTGGCACTCAGGCGTGGAGCGGTGACTTCCTCGGGCGCGTGTTCCCCGGCCAGCAGCGAGCGTTCGGGCAGGGTGCCCATGACGCTCGAAAAGGCCGGGAGCGACGCGATGGCCTCGAACTCGCCGCGCTGATACGGGCGCATGATCTCGGTCTGTTGCGCGCTGCGCAGTCCGGGTGCCCAGATCTTTTCCGGGTGCGCATAGGGATACGGATTGATGACCACGCCGTAGATGACGCTGAAGATGGCGGTGGTGGCGCCGATACCGAGGGCGAGGGTCAGCACGGCCACGGCGGTGAAGCCGGGGTTTTTGAGCAACTGCCGCAGCGCAAATCTGAGGTCGGCCATGGGTGGGAAGGGATGCGTGGCGAGTGGTGATGGAAGTCGCGTTGGGTATCCAACTCAGGATGGCGCTGAGTTTGGGCGGATCGGGGAACTCGTGGTGTCCATCGGGACCGAAGTTTCGGTTTCCGGGGCTCACCCCGGGTCACTAGTCCGTCATCACTGATTCCTCAGCGCCACGATTGGATCCACGCGCGCCGCGCGTCGGGCGGGAAGCCAGCAGGCGGCCAGCGCGGTCAACAACAGGATCAGTGAGGCGGCCAGCAGGGACAGGGGATCGAGCGGCGTGATTTCGAAGACGAGGGTGCGCAGGAACCGGCTGACCGCGAGGTAACCGACGAGACCGAGGAGCACGCCCAGCATCACCAGACGCAGTCCATGGGCGAGCACGAGCGCGGAGACGTTGCGGGCGGTGGCGCCGAGGGCGGTGCGAATCCCGAATTCCTGGGTGCGCTGTCCGACATTGAACGCGAGCACGCCATACACACCCAGCGCGGCGAGCAGCAGCGCCATGCCGCCGAAGAGGCCGAGCAAGCGCATGGGCACGCGCTGTCGTTGCAACGTGCCGGAAATGCGTCCCTCGAGGGTCGAGATGTCGAAGAGCGGTTGATCGGAATCGATCGCCTGGATCGTGCGGCGCACCGTGGGAATCAACGCTTCAGGCGGCGATTGGGAGCGCGTTCGCAACACGAGCGTGAAGCTCTCCACCGGCCGCTGGGTATAGGGGAAATAGAGCGTCTCCTTGGTCGTCGGGTCGTCGAGGCCCTGATGCTTCACTGCGGCGACCACGCCCACGATGGTGCGGTGATTCTGCGGCTGGTTGGAATTCCGGTAGATGCGTTCGCCAATCGGATCGCGTCCGGGAAAATAGCGCTCGGCCAGCACGCGGTCGATGATCACCACCTGTTCGCTGTCTGCGGTGTCGGTCGAATTGAAGAGGCGCCCCTGAAGCAGCGGAATGCGCATGGCGTTGAAGTAGTCCGCGGAAACGGAGCGGATGAGCCCGTGAGGGGCGGGCTGGCCCTCGGGCTGGGAGTGACCGGCGATGTAGTAGGTGCCCTGCGAATTGCTGTAGCCGAACGGGATCACATCGGTGAAGCCCACGGCCTCCACGCCGGGAACCGCGCCCAGGTCTGTCACCGCGCGCTCGGCGAAGGCGATCCGCTGGTCGTCCGAGGGATATTTGGCCGGTGGCAGGGTGAGACGCGCCGTGAGCACGGAAGACTGGTCGAACCCGGGACTCTGCCCCTGCAGTCGTGCGAAGCTGTGGTAGAGGAGCCCCGCGGTGGCGAGCAGCATGACGGCGAGAGCCACTTCGGTCACCACGAGGGCGTGCCGAAGGCGAAGTTGGGATCGGCTGGCGCTCGAGCGCCCTGTGCCGTCGCGCAGCGATTCGGCGGCGTCGACGCGTGCGCCGTGCCAGGCGGGCAGGAGTCCGAAGGCCAGCGCGACCACGCCGACACAGCCGAGCGTGAAGCGGAAGACGTTCCAGTCGAGGCTCACGGATTCCCCACGAGGCAGGGACGTGATTCCCAACGAGTCCGCCGCCGACAGTCCCCCCATGGCCACGAACCATCCGAGCAGCCCGCCACCGGCGAAGAGCAGCAGGCACTCGGTGCCGAGCTGGCGCACCATGCGCCAGTGCCCGGCGCCGAGCGCGGCACGGACGGCAAGTTCGCGTCGGCGCACGGTGGACCCGGCGAGGAGCAGGTTTCCCACCTTTACGCAGCCCAAGAGCAGCGCGGCG
>CAZYJB010000659.1:0-3310 GCA_964647675.1 uncultured Verrucomicrobiota bacterium
GAGGACGATGAAGACGAAGGCATGCTGCGCATGTCGTTTCTCGACCACTTGGAAGAGCTACGTTCTCGGTTGATTAGTTGCGTCGCGGGCCTGGCGGTGGCTTTTGTCGCCAGCATGACGTTTTCCACTTGGCTGTGGAGAATTGTCAGCGCTCCGGCGACGTCGGCATTGACGAACTTGGGGTTGCCCCCTCAACTGGTACAGATCGGACCGATGGACACGGTTTCCATCGTTTGGGTAAAGCTCCCGTTGATCTGCTCGACATAGAGGTGGTAGCCGAGCGGGCGCGAGTTGTGCCACACCCGCCAGTGGCCGCTGAGCGGTGTGGGCACCTTCGCCTCGCGGAAGAGTTCGTACGCGAGGTGCTCCGAGAGCACATGCCGGGGTTGCTCCTCGAAGATCACGTTCACCGTGCTCATGCCCTCCAGCAGGAGGTCCTTGTGCAGGCGCACCTTCCACCCGCCCTTGCGAGGGGTGATCCGCACGTGGTCGAACACCTGGACCGGTCCGCGCTTGGTCGGCGAGAAGATTGCCACGGACTGTCCCCGCGCGGGAGGCGGAGGCGCCGCTCGTCCGGGGCGCTGGCGTTCGGAGTTTTGAAAGAAATCCTGGGTCGACTGGCCGCGCGATTCACGTGGTCCGAATTCGTGCAGGGACAGAAACCCAATGCGCGCATCGTTGGTGTTCGACCCAAGGTAGGCCGAGAGGGAAGGGCGCGCGTCGTTGGGGTGGGGGTGGATGCGCTCCAAACCGGTGGTGCCGCGGGCGACGACGCGAGCGCGAAGCAGGTGCCCGGTCGGCAACGAGGGCAGGCTGACGACGTAGGCGCCTTCGGGGGTCTTCGGCATCGTCACCGGGGTCCACGGACGCGCGGCGTTCGCAGGATTCGCCTCGGGCGCCGACGCCAGCGGGATCGTCAGGTACTCCAGGACGACACGTTCTGCGGGGGCAGTGGATGAGAGGCGCGCCGTGAAGCGCATGGGCTGCCCATCCTGCCACGCCGACATTTCGAGCGACTCGACGATGGGCGGCAATCCGGGCCGCGCTACTGAATTGGTCTGGCCCGGAGAACCCGCGGCGTGGCGCGTGGCGGGAAGCGCGGAGGGTGCCCAATTCCATGGTTCCGTCGCCGCGTCGAGGCACGAGATCCTCTCCAGGGAAGGCGACATGCCGTCCGGCGAAACCGGCCACGGGGCCGAATCGCGGTAACGCACGGTGTCCACCACCGCTCCAGCCGCGTCGGTGAGTTCGACCGCCTCGCCGGAATGGCTGAGGCGCCCTCGGAAGTCTCCGAGCACCGGGCCGGGGGACGCGCCATAGTGCCTGAGGAACGCGTCGCGCTGGCGTGCCACCACCACAAACCCGCCAGGCGCGAGTCGGGTGGAGGCAGGAAACGTAAACGTGAGGCCCTTCTGGAACGACCAGCCCGCGAGGTCGACGGTGTTGGTGGACGCGTTGTGCAGTTCGATCCACTGCAGTTCGTCGCGGTCACCGGGCGGGTGGTACATCAGCTCGTTGAGCCGCACCGCCGACGCTGCGGGAACAGTGCCGCCGGCCAGCAGAAAGCCGAAGCAGGCAGCCAGGCGCAGGACGGCCGGGAGTCGGAACATTCTCCGCATGCGAGACCTAGTTCTTGGGAAAGAGGTCCTCGGGTTTCACTGCCGCGTTGCGCCATTCGTCCGAGATCGCCCAGAGGTTGAGCGGCGAGACCGATTTCCCGTATTTGAGGAACCTCACGCTGCCATCGGAGAAGGCGAAATTGGAGCCGCCTGCGCGCGTGCCTTCGTTGGCCGTATGCCGGTTCTGCGCGATGACCTCGATGTCATTGCCCTGCTTGCCCTGGTCGAAATCCATATGCACATGCGGGGACCCGGTCTTCTTTTCGCCGAAGGTGATGGTGTCCGACGGATAGGGGATCTTGGAACGCTTCATGCCGTCCGGCCAACTCCATGCCTTGTGCAGCTTGTAGTCTTCCGGGCTCAGGGAGGTCTGGAAGTAATCGTTGAAGCCGTTGATGACGAAGCTGCGCTTCACGAAGAGCTTGTTGGTGGGCCCGAGGAACCCGGCGATGATGGGGAATTTGTCCGCCGGGCAGGTCACCACGGTCGGGTCGCTGTAATAGGAGAGCAGGGCCCAGGGCCACGCAAAAGGCGCGGGCCGGTAAGGGGGTTCCGTGCGCGGCGGTTCGCGGCGTGGCGGGTAGGAATCGTCGTGATCGTCGGCGTACAGGCCGAGTGCGAGGTTCAACTGGCGTTCGTTGTTCAGGCACTGGACCGCGCGCGCCTGGCGTTTGGCGCCACCCAGGGCCGGCAAAAGCAGGGACGCGAGAATCCCAATGATGGCGATCACCACCAGCAGTTCGATGAGTGTGAATCCGGCCTGATGCAGCCGGGGAGGGCGGGACAGCGTGACTTTCATGGATGGCGTCCGGGGACCCGGTGGCGATTCCGATCCTGCACGAACGCGGTGGCGGAAGCGAGGCCCGGGTAGTGGGCTTTCGGACATCAGACACTACGCGCGCGGAATTGTTTTAGTTTCGCGGGAAATGATTTTTCTCCCGGGGAACGGTGTTTCCCAGCCGGTGCAACCTGCTGCGGGCGTGTCGGAAGCGGGAAAGGGGTTGCGAATTCGGGACAACCGGGAGCGGGGAGGGTTGGAGGACTACCGGGCATGTGTTGGAATTCATGGGATGGATGAACGGATTTGTTCAGATGGGGCCAGACGTAGCTTGTCTCGGGCGTGCACCGGCGCATTCTCTCGGTGCCGTGCTGCTTGACGGATACGAACCCGGGGAGTTTTTCGACGAGATGGCGGTGGCTGGTGGTCAGGTTCGACCCCACTACCGTCGTTTCATCGAGAGTTTCAACCAGCTCAAACGTGATGAGTTTGAGCAGAAGCGCCAGGCGGTGGACCTGGCGTTCCTGCGTCAAGGCATCACGTTCAACGTGTACGGAGACAAGGACGGCGCCGAGCGCATTTTTCCCTTCGACCTGATCCCGCGCATCATTCCGGCCAGCGAATGGCAGCGCGTGGAGGCGGGTCTCGTGCAGCGCATCACGGCGTTGAACCTCTTCCTGCACGACATCTACCACGAGCAGCGGATCCTGAAGGAGGGCGTCATCCCGCCCTTCTACGTGTTGTCGGCGCGGCATTTCCGGCGGGAGTTCGTGAACTTCCAGGTGCCGCGCGACATCTATATGCACATCTGCGGCACGGACCTGATCCGTGACCGCGACGGTCGGTATCTGGTGCTGGAAGACAACGGGCGCTGCCCCTCGGGCGTCTCGTACGTGCTCGAGAACCGGCGCGC
>CAZYJB010000660.1:0-3309 GCA_964647675.1 uncultured Verrucomicrobiota bacterium
GGCAGCGCCGGATGAGGCAGAAGGCCTCATGCTCATGGGGCCGGCTCCAGATCGCCGCTGCGCCGCGCCGCCACCTCGACCACGCGTCTGCGTTTCCGCCATTCGTCGATGCCACCCGGGTAAACGAACAGGCGTTCGGCCGGGATGCCGGCCTCCTTGAGCAGCAGCGCCGCATACTCGCTGTCCTCGCAGGCGCCGCCGGTGCAATAGACCACGATCACTTCGGCCAGCTGGCACGCCGGCAGCAACTCGGGCAGGTATCGGTCAGGATAATAGTGATCGAGCTGGTATGCCCCGGGAATGTGGCCTTCCTGGAAACGCTCGTCCTTGCGCGCGTCCACGAACAGGACGCGTTCCTCCTCGCGCCGCGGATCCTCGAAATGGCGCACGACCTCATCGAAGCCGACCACCGCCAGGCCGCGCTGGCGCAAGCGATCGATCACCGGATCCGACGCTGTCGGCACGGAAGTGGGCCCGGCGTGCACAGTCGTCGAGGGAACCGGAACTGCAGTGCCGGGGGCGCCATTGGATGGGGCGGCCACGGCATTTCCAGGGGTGGGCAACGACCTGGCCCCGTCGGGCACCGGAGCCGCAGGGAAATAGTCGCGCGTCCAGGAGAGGCCGCGCGGGGACAACGCATTGGCGACGGCGGCCACGAGCACGCCGGCCGACAGAACCATCGCGGCGTCGCGCACCACGCGAGTCCAGGGACCTTGAGAACGTCCCGGGGTGGCCCTCATCCGGTGGCTCACTTCGTCACCGGACCCGGGAACTGCCCGGCGGGCAGCGTTCGCGCCGGGATGGGTGCGGAGATCGTGGCATTGGCGGCGGGACGCGTTGAACGCGGCGCCGGCACGATCGGGATGGAGAGCTGGGCGTGCTTCGGATGGCTGGTCTCCACCGTCGCCTCGACGCGCTGGCCAGGCTCGAGTTTGACCTCGGGAGGCAGGTCGAAAGTCAGGCGGAACACGCGTCCGGGCTGCAGTTCCTTCACTTCCACCGTCGCGCCGGGGATGTCCTTCACCTTCGCATTGCTCAACGTGAGCGGTGCGGTGCCGGTGTTCCGGACCGTGACTGCGGGCTTGGCGGCGCCGGGCACCTTGAGCTCGGGCAACATGACCATGGAGGGCACCACCGAGACCACCGGCTGCAACATGGCGGTGGCCTGGACGCGCAGGACCGGCGACTTCTCCGACGAGGTCTTCATGGAGATGACCGTGCTCGCGTAGGTCGAGGCCAGCGGCAACACGGGTGAAATGAGCAGATCGAACTCCTTGCCCGGGGTGACGGTCTTGAGCGTGGCGGTAAAGGAAGAGTTGGTGAACTCGGGCTCGGAGAGCTTCAGCGGTTCGTCGAGGTTGCTGACGATGCGAATGACCTTGGACTCGTTGGTGGTCGTCTCGCTGGTCAGGTTGAAGTAGGCCGTCGACGGCGAAATGCTGATGGGCGTCCAGATGCTGGCCTTGATCTGCAAATAGACGTTGGACTGACCCGGGTCGTTGCAGGAGACGAAAATGCTCTTGGTCACCGTGCCGCCGAAGCTTCCCGAATTGAACCCAATGGGAATCCTGCCGGTCTGGCCGGGTTCGACCCGTTTGTCCCACGTGCCTGCGGTGGTGCAGCCGCAGCCGGGCCGCACCTCGCGGATTTCGAGCGTGGCGTTGCCGGTGTTGGTGTAGACGAAATCGTGGCGCACGACCTGGCCGGATTCGACCCGACCGAAATCGTGGTTCACGCTTCCAAAAGCGATCCGGGCCGCGGGCGCAGCCGGCTCGGGCGCAACTCGGGGCACCGTTCCCGCGTCGGGCGGCGCTCCGCCCGGGACCACCGCGGCTCCGCCGTTTTGGCCCGACACCCGAACGACCAGCGCCAGCACACCTGCGAGCACGGCGAGAAACCACCGCATCTTCATAGTGCCCGGAGCCAACCGCTTCCTGGCACGGCTGTAAAGGCCGGAGACCGCTCCGCTTCCTGACGCAGCAGGGCGATTGCCAATCTCGAAGGCAAAGAGGGCGAAAACGAGCGGACAGGATCTCCAGGATGAACAGGATGGGCGGAATGGCAGCCTGCGGATTCGCAAACCCACTCCCCGGGCAGCGATGCCCTTGCCATGGCCTCGGCTTCCTCGGTGCTCTCTGGGGCCTCTGTGGTGAACCCGGACCGAGGCCGCGCGAAGGCGCTCCAAACCTGGACCTGCACCACCGAGGACAAGAGCGCAGCGGTGACGCCTGGGGGGAGTTCATTCATCGATCGAATCATGGGCTTCGTGGTGAGTGATTCGGGGAACCGGATGAATGCTTCCATTCGCGAGGGTTTGTGCTCCTCGGGAGTGCCCGGTATAGGTGACCGCAATGTCTCCGTCGTCTTCGGCCGGCGCGGCCTGCGGGCGCGGTCGGTGCCCCCGGCAACGCGCCCGGAGGAGCGCCTTGATCGGACTCCTGCTCCTCGCCACCGGCATCTTCCCCACCGCCGCCGCAACCGTGGTCCGCTTCGGCGAGGTGAGAAGCTTTTCGTCCCCCAGTCACCTCGATCTCGAAGGCGACCTCGTCTACGCCATCAACTTCAGCCCGGACGATCCGCCACGCACAGTGCGGGGGGTAACGTTCACGCCCGACACCTCCCCACCGCGCGGCGCCACCCTGGTGGGTCCACAGTCGGTGGTGGGCTGGCAGAACCGGCCCGTGCTCGGAAGCGGAGTGGACGCGACGCAACTGGCCGAGGTCATGCATGACATCCGGTGGGCAAGCGCCGATTCGGGGGAGCGCCTGCGCGCGTCACTCGCCGTCAACGCGGGAGACGAGTACAAGCTGCAGATCCTGATCTCCGCCAACGGTCCGGAGAATCGGCGCTGGGACCTCCGCATCAACGGAAGGGAGGCGGTCGACGAGCTGTCGTCACTCGGCATCCAGCCGGGCGGCAGCTATTCGCCCGATCGTTGTGTGGTTTACACCTGCACCTTCGTCGCGCCATCGGCGGTGGCGGTCATCGAGATGGGGAACCTCTTTGGCATTCAGGACGGCGGTGATCGCAACCCCATCTGGCAGGCGCTCACCCTGGAGCGCCTCACGCAGCCGACCGCCCCCAGCGAACTCCGCCTCGTTGCCCCACGCTTGTTCGCCAATCATCGGGGCCCGGTTGCGGGTCTCCAGGTGGTGGACGGCAAGTCTTCGGCGACGCACACCCTCAGTTTCGTCGCTGGCGAAGGCGATCGCGACAATGCGCGCTTTGCCCTGGCAGAAACCAACCTGCTGGCGGGCGACTTCGACTTCAGCACGGTCGCGGTCGGCACCGCGTTCCGCATCCGCCTGC
>CAZYJB010000661.1:0-3303 GCA_964647675.1 uncultured Verrucomicrobiota bacterium
TGCATTTCGTCTCCTTCAACAGGATCCATTACAAGTGGAACGGTCAACGCCCCGTGTTGGCGAAGTAGACATCCCCGTTCGGGGCGACCGAACTGCCGTTGGGATGGGAGAGCAGGACGGTCAATGCGGGTCCATATCCAATCGTGGAGTAGGCGTTCGTTCCCGCAGCCAGAGCGGCCTGATAGGACGGGTTGGTACTAATGATTTCGGGCAGGATGGAGAGTTCCGCCCCAATCGAGGATCCCTGCCCCTCGGCGTCGGCGAGCCAGGCCCAATACCGACCCGCATCGGCTTGCGAAATGTTGGTCAGGGTCAGGGTGGGATCCGAGGTGATGGTGCCAGGCGGCAGGGGGACGCTGCCTTCCCAGCGGTAGCTCAGGGGCCCCTTGGCGATGGCAGCCACCGTGAAGGTGACGGTTGAGCCCTCGCGCGCGCGAACGCTTTCCGGTTGCTGGGTGACGATGGGGAACGTTTGCGTGAGGCCCATCACGATGCGGGACTGCACCGCGTCGATGCCGTCCGAGACAATGACGTAATAGCCTCCGCCACGGAATTGGCTGTCGGTCGCGACAGTGAGGGTGGGCTGGGTTCCGTGGGCAATGGGCACTCCAATGAAGTACCACTGGTACTGGAGAGGGCGGGAGCTGAGGGCCTCCACGGAGAACGTGAGCGGATCGTTGATGCGCGCGCGCGTCCTCGGGTTGTCGGGTGATGGTCAAGCCGGAGGGGGCTTGGACCGTGATGGTAGCGACGCGCGAGGTGGTGACGGCGGCGGCGCCAAGGGTGGGGAACGAGATCAGGACCTGATACCGGCCTGCATGGTGGGAGAACGCATTGGTGATCACCCACTGGGGACCAAGTTCCGACAGGTCGAGGTACGCGCCATCCTTGATCCACCGGAAGGCGGGCCGATTGGTGGTGTTCTGAATCGTCACGCTGAGCACGGCGCGCTGTCCGGCCTGAACCGTCACATCCTGCAGGTCGGTGACGATGACCGGGTGCGGAGGAGCCTGTGCGATGGTGGCGAGAGCGAAGGCGACCAAGGTCAGGTGGAGGGCCCATGCCAGGAGGCGCTCCCGGGTGGATGAGTGCATTCTCATCAGGGAGAGGCGAAGGTTGGAGCCGCGGGAGAGGGAAGTGCCAGGGTTCGAACCGTCGGTCAGGTCGGATCTCGAGGTGGCGAAGCAGGTGCGGAGTCGGTGGCCTGCACGCCGGTCATGGGCACGAAGCGAACCGGCACGAGTCGTTCGAGGACGAGTTCCCGGGCTGACACCTTGTGCAGCACCTGCAGCTGTTGATCCTCTCCGACCCCGCCGATCGGGATGGCCATGCGGCCGCCGATGGCCAGTTGCCGTTCGAGGGCCAACGGGCGCGTGCGCGGCGCGCAGGTGGCCATGATGGCGTCGAAGGGCGCCTGGTCGGGCCAGCCTTCGTGACCATCGCCTTCGCGCAGGGTCACGTTTTCGATGCCGAGGTGCCGGAGGACAGCCTCCGCCCGGAGGGCGAGCGCGGGGATGATCTCGATGGAATAAACCTGATGGACCAGGCGCGCGAGAATGGCGGTCTGGTAACCGGAGCCGGTGCCGATCTCGAGCACGCGGTCCGCCGTGGTGAGTTGGAGGGCCTCGGTCATCAATGCGACGATGAACGGCTGGGAGATGGTCTGTCCGTGGCCGATGGGCAGGGGTTGGTCGCAGTAGGCATCCGCCCGCTCGCCGGGGGGCACGAATTCGTGCCGTGGCACCTCCCGCATCGCAGCGAGCACCCGTGCATCCTCGATGTGGCGTCCGCGACCCAGCAGTTGGGCGCGCACCATCGCGGCGCGTTCTTGTTCGTGAGCGGCGGAGGCCATGCCGGAATGAATGACGCGAGTTGGGGGATGCCTTCGACGGTCCGGTACCGGAGGGTCGTCTGGAACAGGGTAGGTAGGGATTTGGCAAAACGCCAGCGGGCTGGGGTAGGCCATTGGGCGGGGAGGTTTGGAAGCTTCGCGGGCGGCGCGGGGCAAGGGGAGGGCAGATGCGGGCAAGGTTTGGCTGGTCACCTTCCCGCGATGCGATTAAGGAAGGAGCACGTCGTTCCCCCTATGCACAACTTGTTCCACCACCTTTCGGACGAGCTCCCGGAGTACCGCCAGGAGATCAACCGTCTCTCGGCGTCGGACTCCAAGTTTCAGGAACTGATGGCGAAGTACCGCGCCCTGGATCACCAGATCCGGCTGGCGGACGAAAACATCGAACCCAAGTGCGACGAGACCACGGAGTTGTACAAGCGCCAGCGTCTCGTGCTGATGGATGACATGGTGCACCTGATCCGGCAGGCCCGGACCCGCGTGGAGGCCTAGCGCCCGTCCGACAGGCTTGTCGCCTCCCTCCGCACAGTGTGCGCCGAGGACCCGCCAGGTCGCCCCGGTCGAGTATCGGTCCGGTGGCGACGAGGCGGGTTTTGCTTTGTCCGGATCAGGTCTCTAGGCTCGCGCGCACATGACCAATTCGTGGACGGGGTTGTACCCCGCGTTGTGGACGGCGACGAATGCTGAGGGACTGGCGGATGAGGCAGCGATCGCCGATCAGGTCCGGTTCATTCGGCGATCGGGCGCCGATGGAGTGATGGCTTTGGGCAGCACCGGGGAGTTCGTCTACCTGGATCCGGAGCAGCGGCGGCTTGCCCTGCAAGCGGTGGCGAAAGCAGCACCCGGGTGGAAGCTCATCGCCAATTGCAGCGATGTGAATCCGAGGGTGGTGGCGGATCTTGGGGCGCATGCGCGGGCGGTCGGGGCAGGGGCCATCTCCCTGCTTCCCCCATGGTACTTTCCGGCTGCGGCCGAGGACGTCGTCGAGTTCATCGTGCGCGGCGCCGAAGCGTCGGGTTTGCCGCTCATGATCTACAATTTTCCCGAGCGCACGGGCATCCGGCTCTCGGTGGAAATGGTCGCCGCGATCTGCGACCGCGTGCCGGTGGTGGCCCTGAAACAGAGCGGGGCGGAGTTTGGCTATCACCGGGACCTGGCGGCGGTGGCGCAGGAGAAGGGCTTCACGCTGATCACGGGGTCGGACACCCAGGCGGGCGCAGCGTTCGCCCTCGGCGCGCGCGGGGTGGTGTCGGGCCTGGCCAATGCGGTGCCGGAGCTGGTGCTCGAAGTGGTGCGCGCGGTGGAACGCGGTCAGCCGGATGCCGCCGCGACGGCCCAGGCGCGCTTGCAGGAGGTGGTTCGCGCGACCGAGGGCCTGGCATTCCCGCTGGATGTGGCGGCCGCCATGAAGGCACGGGGACGCGAGACGGGTGTCGTGAAGCAGGTCCTTT
>CAZYJB010000662.1:0-3302 GCA_964647675.1 uncultured Verrucomicrobiota bacterium
GGACTCACCAATCTCCTCACCAAATACGAGCGCGACCGCATCAGCAATCTGCAGAGCAATCTCCACGAGATCCGACTGACCATGCGTTGGCCGCTGTTTCGCGACAACGTGCAGGCTCCGCAGAACGCGCGGGTGGGCACGCGGCGCCGCACCTTCCGCGCGCTGGTGGCCGGCTCGCAGCTCTACTATCCGACCAACATCGCGGGCGACGAGCGTCTGGTCTATTACCTGCGACCCTCGGTCTACTGAGGCTTTCCGATGCGACGTATCCTCCTCCATGCCCACCGGACAATGCCCGGGCGCCGCGGACGTGCGGCGGCGGCGTTCACGGTCATGGAGCTCATGCTGTCGATCGCGATCATGACGGTCATCGTCATCGCGCTCTACACCGTCTTCGACCAGACCCAGCGCGCGCTGCGCAGCACCATGTCGCAAGTGGACGTCCTTGAGGGGATCCGCTCCTCGGCAGACCTGGTGGGGCGCGAGGTGGAAGGGGCGGGGCACCTGCCGGTGCTCGGCTACACCAACCTCTATGTGACGCGCAACGCGCGGAGCGTCCCGGCCAAACTCGACCGCCTGGCGGGCGGCGAACTGCTCACGACCGTGCTGCAGGACATGCTCTTCCACGTGAAGGTCGGGGAGCAGTGGGCGGCCATTGGCTACTGGGTCGGACCGCGTGAGACCAACTCCACCGATCGCTTCGCGGTGGGCCGGCTCTACCGATTCGCCACCAACCTCGCGCCCGCCCAGGTGCGCGCCATGGCGGACCGGATTTCTTCGACCGAGGCCGAACGCAACGCGCCCATGCTCGCGTTCTGGAATCCGGTGACCCGTCTCGCGCTGTCGGCGCCGGTGGTGGACGGCATCGTCCATTTCCGCGTGATCGCCTATCGCGCCGACGGCACGCCGCTTTACGGCACCAACCTCATCACCCTGCGCCGCGAGTACAATGAAGCGAGAGTCGGGAAGCCCCTGCTCGAGATCGCAGCCCTGGAGGAATCGCTGCCGGGCGAGTCGGTGCAGTACAGCTTTTCGAGCGACTCGTTCCCGGTGGCGCCCTCGGCGATCGAGATCGAGATGGGCATCATCGAGCCGCAGGTTTTAAGGCAGTACCAGTCCATCGCCGAGGCCCAGCCGGCCGAGGGCAACCGGTTCCTGGCGCGCAACGCCGGGAAGATCCACCTGTTCCGCCAACGCATTTCGCTGCGCAACGCGGCGCCGTACTGATGACTCGCCGCGATCACCAGCAGCCCCAGCAGGGCATCGCCCTCATCACGACGCTCATCATGCTGTCGGTGGTGACGCTCATGGCCGTGGCGTTCCTCGCCGTCAGCCGGCGCGAACGCGCGTCGGTGACCACGAGTTCCGACCGCATGGATGCGCGGGCCATGACTGAGGCCGCGCTGCAGCGCGCCGAGGCGGAGGTCATCTCGCGGGTGCGCGCCAGCAGCAACCTGCTCGCCTACGACCTGCTCGTCTCCACCAACTACTTCAATCCGCTGGGGTTCCAGCCGGGGGTCGAGGACATCGCGAACGTCAATTACCGCTACGGCAGCGGGCTGCCGGTCACGGGCGACGACCTGCTCCAGCTCTATCACAACCTGATGATCGACCCGCGCCCGCCGGTCTTCATCGAGACCAACCGCGTCACCGGCGCCCAGGAGTTCCGCTTTCACCTCGATTTCAACCGCAACGGCCTCGTCGAGACCAACGGCGTCCAGTTCGAACTCGGCGATTCCGGCCCGCTCGGCATCACCAATTTCCATATCGGCGACCCGGAATGGATCGGCGTTCTCCGGCGTCCGGAGCTGCCGCATTCCGGCTCCAACCTCTTCGTCGGCCGGTTCGCCTATCTCATCCTGCCGGTGGGCAAGACGCTCGACCTGAATTTCATCCACAATCACGTCAAGACCACGGGCGCGGCGGCGGACGGCTTCATGCGCAACCAGGGCTTGGGCGGCTGGGAGATCAACCTCGCGGCCTTCCTGCGCGCGCTGAACACCAACGCCTGGGATGGAGCGTACATCTACCGGACCAACGACGCGGCGCCGAGCAGCGGCATCGCCTTCGAAAACGCCAACACGCTGCTCCGCCAGCGGTACAAGTTGAACGTGGCGGATCCCAATCCAACCGTGAACAACCTCGCCAGCGTGCGGACGTTGTTCGGCACGGTGGGAGCCAATGCCTTCCTGTCCGATGGCATCGACGGGTATTCCGACGGTCCGGTGCAGCTCGGTCTCGACCGGCCCTACAACCCGGCCGGGGTCGGGTTCGCGATTCTCGACGATGACGTGGTCACTCGCCCGTGGCCCGCCGCCGACCAGCCCAGCCAGTATTTCGATCCCCAGGATCTGTTCACGCTGCCGGATCCCGCACCCACGATCGACCAGTTCACCAATCGCCTCATCCAGGCGTCACTGCGCCGCAGCACCTACGATCGCCACACGTTTTACCGTCTGCTCGGCCAGCTCGGTACGGATTCCGTGCCCGCCAACCGCGGCAAGCTGCATCTGAACTGGGACAACCGGTTTGAGGTGAATCCGCAGACCAGCGACAACGTGCCTGGCCCGGTCAATGGCTTCAATCTGACCAATTTCGCACTGTGGACGCCCTCGGCGTTCTTCACCAACGCCGCGGACCGCATCCTCAAGGCCACGCATCCCGCTCCGGGCAACGGCGTGCCGCTGCTGTCGGTGACCAACATCCCCGTCTGGCCGACGAACTTCTACACGGCGTTGCCCAGCGTGCACCGCGCGCTGCAACTGGCGGCGAACATCTACGACGCCACCACCAACCGTGCCGATGTCTCCGCGACTTATCCCTACTTTCCGAGTGTCTTCCGGCCGGTGTTCGGGACGGACCCCGCGGTTGCCGGCGGGTTGCGCATCGTCCGGTACCAGGAATTGACCGGGGATGCGGATTCGCTGCTCCTGAACACGCGTCATTTCGACATCGATGAGGGCGAGAACCGTCTCAACATCCTGCCGTTCGATCGCATCGCCGGCATCCCGGTCATCATCGGTGCCAAGAAGGGATTCCCGAATTTCAACGAGTTCGAGGCGCGGACGACGGTGGTCCTGGGCCGCAAGCTCGAGTTGGTGCGCGCCTCGCCTTCCAGCAAGCCGGTCCGCCTGAACCAGCTCTACACGCTCGGCATCTCGAACGTGTTCGGCATCGAGCTATGGAACAGCTACCGCGACGCCTATCCGCGTAATCTCGAGATCCAGGCGCGCCTCGAGTACAGCATCGTCCTGTCCAACGAGACACGGGTGGTGCGTCGGATCGACGGGTTCGTGACCTCC
>CAZYJB010000663.1:0-3300 GCA_964647675.1 uncultured Verrucomicrobiota bacterium
TTCGCCGATACCGGCGCGGCGCCGGGGCGCGCGCCGGTGGCGCGCTCGAGCAGCTCGCGCCGCAGATCGGCCGGCGCCTGCACGTCGACCCCGAACGGCAGCAGCGCGGCGACCTCGCGCCAGCGCACGATTTCCCCCTCGCACTCGGCGCAACCTTCGGCCAGGTGGCGATCGATCGCCTCCGTCTCCTCGGCGGTCAGCACGCCGAGGACGTAGAGCGAGAGGTCCGCTTTGATGTCGTCGTGCGCGCTCATGATGTGACCAGCAGGGGCGTCAGAATCCGTCGCATCACGCTCATCGCCTGGCGGATGCGCGTCTTGACGGTTCCCAGGGGCTCGCCGAGCTGTTCGGCGATCTCCGAATGCGACAGACCCTGGTAGAACGCCAGCTCCAGCGCAGAACGCTGGGCCGGCGAGAGGCCCGCCATCGCGTGGCGCACGTAGCGCCGTCGCTCGGCGAGCTCGAGAATCTCGTCCGGGGCTTCCGGTCGGGCTGGCCCGACCGGGTTGGTGTCGGCCTCTTCCGTTTGCGTCCGCTTTTGAGCGCGCCCGGCCCGGATCCGGTCGATCGCGCGGCTGCGGGCGATGGTGAACAGCCAGCCTTCCAATGATCCTTGCCGCGCGTCGTAGCGATCCACCTGTTCCCAGACCTGGAGGAACGCGTCCAGGGTGATCTCCTGGGCGAGGCCTCGATCGCCGGTCATGCGCAGGGCGAGTGCGTGCACCGTGCCGCCGTAGCGGTCGTAGAGCTCGGCGAGGGCGCTCTCCTCCCGCCGCCCCAGTGCCGCCGCGATGCGTTCCGACTCGGTGCTCATCCTCGTCCTACGCCCGGCACCCTATCTCTACGGAAGGACAAGGCAACCGGATGGGCCGAAGGCGCGTTAGAGCCGTTCGTCCCGCTGCGAGGAGCGGACGAGGAACACGCACCCGTTGACGGTGTGGATCCCGTCGTGGATCGAGTCGGTGTCGGCGCGGCAGTAGTCGCCGGCGCGCATGGGAATGCCGCAGACGGTCAGGTCGCCCTCGATCAGGTAGATCTCCTCGGCCTCCGCGTGGCGGTGCGACGGAAGCGTCGCTCCCGGCGCCATGCGGATCAACTGGGTGGTGAAGCGCCGCTCGGGATCGACGAACAGCGATTTGCGCTCGACCTGCGGCAGCGCCCCGTCCTGCCACGGCATCAGTCCCACGCGTACGAAGCGGACGCCGTCCTTCTCGATCT
This sequence comes from uncultured Verrucomicrobiota bacterium, assembly GCA_964647675.1. Taxonomy (GTDB): domain Bacteria; phylum Verrucomicrobiota; class Verrucomicrobiia; order Limisphaerales; family CAIMTB01; genus CAIMTB01. Next base: position 1,219 of record CAZYJB010000663.1, read on the forward strand.
CGGGGGTGGCGAAGCGAGCGAGAACGGTCGCCCGCGCCGCGTCGCTGGGCTCCGCCGGCTCCGTGGCCAGCGCCAGCTCGTCGACGACGGCGGCGAAGGAGCCGACCTCGGCGGCGCAGATCTCGCAGCCCTCTTCGAGGTGGCGCGCGAACTCGCGCGACTCCTCCGGGTCGAGCGCGCCGAGGGCGAAGAGCGCGGCCCGTTCCTGGGCCTGTTCCAGCGTGTGTTGCGGCTTCATTGCATTCCCTTCCCGGTCGCGGACGGGCCGAGGGGGCCCAGGAGTTCTCGCAGGTGAATCATCCCCTGTCGGATGCGCGTCTTCACCGTGCCCAGGGGCTGGCCCAGGCGAGCGGCGATCTGACTATGGCTCAGGCCGCCGAAGTACGCCAAGTGGATGGCCTCGCGCTGCCCGGGGTCGAGGCGCGAGAGCGCACCGGTGACGAAGCGATGCCGCTCCGCCGCCAGGCTGGTCGCCTCCGGTCCTGGGCGCGTGCAGGCGGGCTCGGCCGCGGCGTCGAGCGTCTCGGTCGCGGCATCGCGGCGGCGCGCGCGCAGCGCGTCGAGCGCGCGGCTGCGTGTCAGGGTGAGGAGCCAGCCACCGGGGCTGCCGCGGCTGACGTCGTAGGCCGGGGCGAGCGACCACAACTGGGTGTAGACCTCGATCATCACGTCCTCCGCCGCGGCGCGGTCGCGCAGGATGCGCAGCGCCAGCCCGAGGACGACGTGGCAGGTGGCGTCGTAGAACTCCGCCGCCGCCGTCTGGTCGCCGGCCGCCAATCGCACCATGAGGCCGTTCAGCAGCGGTTCCCCCTTGGCGGTCTGGCGAGCTGCGCGCGGCACGACGGCGCTGCTTACCACCCGCCCCGGCGACGGGGCAACCTTGCAAATCGAAGATCTGGGCACTCGAATCCCCTCCGGGCGTTCGAGAGGTCTACGCTCGGGCGGTGGCGTTCGGATTGCGGCGAGCGACCGCCCGAATCCAACCGCGACCGCGGATCGTAGAGCTGCCAGAGACCCGCATGCCCACCCCCTCGCCATCGTCGCCCTTCGAAACCAGGGCGCTGCCGTGCTAGGCCGGAAGCTCCGATGAGGTGGCTGCGCAGATCACTCCCGCACTGTGCCCCGGCGACGCTGCTGTTGTTCGTCGCCATGGCGGCGGTGCCGCGCGCAGCCTTCGTGGTCCACAGCCACGCGGGCGGCGGGCACGAGCACGTCCACCTCCAGGCGTCGCAGACCGGCGACGGCGAGATCGATCGCCTGCTGGCCGAGGCGCTGGGCGAAGACGCGAAACCGCACCGGCACCGTCACCACGACGGCCGCCGCCCTGGGCTCGAGACTTCGTCTGCCGATCGCGCACCGAGCCACTGGCACGCGCAGGCCCCGTTCCAGCAAGCCGTCGCCGTCGCCCTGCCGCGGATCGCCGGCCTGACCCTCGTCACCACCGCGCCGCCCGAGGCGGCGCGTTCCTTCTTCGCCATCCCGGCGCGACGCGCCGCTGCCCGCGCCCCTCCCACCCTCTAGATCGCGGCCTCGCACGACCGCGGAGCCGCGACCGTCCGGGAGGGGTCGGCTGCGTTCCAGCGCGATGCCACCCGCTCCCTGACGGTCGCGGCTCCGATGTTCTGCCACGACGGTCGGGGTGCCAACGCCCTCCGTCGAGCGCGAAACGAGAGGGAGAGAGAATGGTCCGAGGGAGAAGCCTCGTCCTGGCGCTGCTGTGCGCGTGCGCCGGCGCGGCCAGCGCAGAAAAACCAGATCCGACGCAGGAGACACCGGCGACCGAGGCCGCCGAGAGCGGCAAGGCCCGCCTGAGCGAGGTCGTGGTCGAGGCCGAGAAGCCGCTGTCCGCGGCCTCGTCGCAGCAGATCCGCGAGCAGGACTTCGCCATGCGGCCTCACGCGACGATCCAGGAAGTGCTCAACAACATTCCCGGCCTGGTCGTCACCCAGCACCAAGGGGGCGGCAAGGCCTACCAGTACCTGATCCGCGGCTTCGACTCCGACCACGGCACCGACGTCGCGGTCTGGGTCGACAACGTGCCGGTGAACATGGTGTCGCACGCCCACGGCCAGGGCTACGCCG
>CAZYJB010000664.1:0-3290 GCA_964647675.1 uncultured Verrucomicrobiota bacterium
GAAGTTCAACGACATGGCTGGGGACCGCACGGGCGAATCCTCGGCCGACATCCGTGCGCGCGTGATGCAGGCCCGCGCGGTGCAATTGCAGCGGTTCCGCGGCCGGCGCGACGTGGCCTGCAACGCGCGCATGGAAAGCCGCGATGTCCGGCGCCATTGCGCCATCGATGCCGGCATCCGCGAGCTGCTGCGTCATGCCATGCAGGACCTCGGCCTCAGCGCGCGCGCGTTCGATCGCATCCTCAAGGTGTCGCGCACCATCGCCGACCTCGCCGGCTCCGAGGGCCTCGCCTCGGATCACGTGCTCGAAGCCATCCAGATGCGCTCGCTCGACCGCCAGATCTGGGGCTGAGCCGGCGCCATCCCACCTACTCCGTCTCGACCAGGCGGTAGCCGATCGCCGGTTCGGTCACGATCAACCTCGGCTCCGAGGGCTGATCCTCCACCTTCTCGCGCAGGTGCGCGATGTGGACCCGCAGGTAGTGGGTCCGATCGACCGCCTTCGGACCCCACACATCCGACAGGAGCTGTCGGTGGGTGATCACCTTCCCGGCATGCACCGCCAGCAGGCGCAGCAGCGCGTACTCGATGGGCGTCAGGCGCACTTCCTCCCCCTGCTTCCGCACGACCCGCGCGACGAAGTCGATCTCGAGGTGGCCCGTTCTGAAAACGGTCGGCGCGGCCGGTCCCTGACGATGGCGCAACGCGGCGCGCAATCGTGCGAGCAGTTCCCCCGAACTGAACGGCTTGGTGACGTAATCGTCGGCCCCGGCATCCAGCGAGGCGATCTTGTCCTCCTCGCCATCCCGCACCGTGAGCACCACCACCGGAACCTGGCTCCACTCGCGCAGCCGCTTGAGCAGCGTGAGGCCGTCCAGGTCGGGGAGGCCGAGATCCAACAGGATCGCATCGGGCCGGCGTTGAGCCGCCTCGACCAGTCCTTCGTTCCCGTTTGAAGCATCCAGAACCCGGTGTCCGGCCGCCTCGAGCGTGACCCGCAGGAGGCGCCGGATCTGAGGCTCGTCGTCGATGACCAGCACGGTGGTCGGCGGTCTGGCGGGATCGGATGGCATCAGGGCGATTCGTCGCTCGGCGGCTTCTCGTGCTGTGGCAGAAGCAGGCGGATGACCGCCCCTCCCTCCGGCTGGTTGTCCGCCGAGATGCGGCCACCGTGCGCCTCGACAAATCCCTTCGCAATGGTGAGTCCGAGCCCGCTCCCGCCGGTCGGCGCCTGGGGTGCGCGCACGAACTTGTCGAAGATCCGCGGGAGCAGGTCGGCCGGTATCCCCGCGCCCTGGTCGGCCACGCTCACGGTCAGGGCCTCGTCGGCCAGGCACGCCTCCACCACCACGGGAGTGCCCCGGGGGGTGTGGGTCGCGGCGTTGACGAGCAGATTGGCCAGGGCGTGCTGCAGGAGGGAGAAGTCGAAGCGCGCCAGCACCGGCTCGTTGGGAAGCCTGAGGTCGATCGGGTGGCCCGCCAGTTCCCGGCGCAGGTCGCGCACCGTGGTCTGGACAAGATCGCGCGCATCGTTCCAGTCGAGCCTCGGCACCACCTTGCCCGATTCGAGACGCGCCACGTCGAGCAGGTTGCCGACGATCCGGTTGAGGCGCGCGTTTGCTTCCTGAATCTCGCCGACCAGTTGATGTCGCAATTCGGGCGGGGCGTCGCCCGCCTCGGCCAGGGCACCCGCGGCACTGGTGCTCGCCGCCAGCGGAGTGCGCAGCTCGTGCGAGATGGAGTTCAGGATCGCGCGGCTGAGGCGCTCGGACTCCGCCAGCAGTCGCGTCTGCTCGGCGGCCGCACGCAATTCGATCCGGTCCAGCACCAGCGCCGCCTGGCGCGCAAAAGCCTCCAGCAGTTCACGCTGCGCCAGCGGCAGGCTCTGTCCGGGGAGTTCGACCGCGAGAACGCCGAAGGGCTTCCGGCCCGTCGCCATGGGCAGGTGCATCGCCTGCGCACCGGGGAGATTGTCGGTGAACCGACCGCCGGCCTTCGCGTGTCGCAACGCCCAGTCACTCACTCCGAGTTCCTTTTCGGTCAGCACCAGCGTGCTGTCGGGATAAGGCACGAGCCGTCCGCCGAGGGCGAGGCTCACCGCCGCCGGCGCGCGGAACACGCGGTTCACCTGCCCCAGGAGCTGCCACACCACTTCGTCGCGCGAACCCGCCTCGGCGAACTCGCGGGTCAGCTCGTACAACGCGGTCGACCGCTCCTCGCGCCGTCGCTCCGCCTCGCCCTGGGCGCGGATGCGGGCCACGAGCTGGCCCAGCACGATCGCCACGACGAAGTACGCGACGAAGAGGATGGCGTCCTCCGCCCGCGTGATGGTCAGCGTGAAGCGCGGCGGCAGGAACAGGAAGTTCCAGGCCAACGCGCTCAGCGCTCCGGCCAGCAGGACGGGCCCGCGTCCGACAAGTAGCGCCAGCAACACCACCACCAACAGGAACACCAGACCCGGCACGCGCGGCCCGGTGACCGTCATCAGGCCGAGGTTCACCAGGCCCGCTCCGAAAACCACCGCCATCGCGACGAGATACTGGTTCCAGGCCGAGCCAGCCGCCGGCGACCAGCGTCTCCGCCCCGGCCGGGTCGGCGTCTTCTCCGCGCGCACCACGAGCACATCGATGTCGCCACTTTCCTGCATCAGCCGACGCAAGAGCCCCCCGCCTCGCATCCAGTCCAGCACGCCGGATCCCGCCGGCTTCCCAAACACGATCTGGGTGACGTTCCGCTCGCGCGCGATCCGCAGAAGACCGCCCGCCACGTCCTCGTCGGTGGTGGTGATCACTTCCGCCCCGAGCTCGCGCGCGGTGTCCAGGTTCGTCTGGAGGCGTGACTGATCCGCTTCCGGCAACGTCCGCGCACCTTCGACGTGCACCGCCAGCCACGGGCAGCGGAGTTCGTCGGCCATGCGCCGCGTCCAGCGGATCAGCGGCCCGGAAAGCGGGCTGGGCCCGACCGCCACCAGCAGGCGGCTCGTGGTCTTCCAGGGCCGGTTCGTCGGTTCGAAGCGGCGAAATTCATTCGCGTCCTCCCCGACGTGGTCCGCGACCAGGCGCAAGGCGAGTTCGCGGATCGCGGTCAGGTTGGCCTCGCGGAAGAAGTGCTGCACCGCCGCCGCCGAGCGATCCGCGACGTAGACCTTGCCATCCTTCAATCGGGCCAGCAGTTCGCCCGGCGGCAGGTCGACCAACTCCAGGACCGCCTCGTCGAGCACGCTGTCGGGAACCGTCTCGCGCACCTCCGCGCCGCTGACCTGGCGCACGATCTCGGCGCGGCTCTCGACG
>CAZYJB010000665.1:0-3290 GCA_964647675.1 uncultured Verrucomicrobiota bacterium
CCGCCTCCGCAAGGGCCAGCAGCGTTTCGTCGGGCATCGACGCCCAGAGGAAGTAGGAGAGCTTGCTGGCCAGCGGCACATCGCCGAGGGGATGCACGCCGCCGCCCTGCGGCTCCGGTTCGGCGAGGAACAGAAAATGGGGCGAGACGAGCACGCCCTGCATGGCCAGGCGGAACGAGGCGACATGGCTGTCGCGGCGCGCGCGCGCGCGGTCGTAGAGCGACATCACGCGCTCGACCTCCTCGTCGGACACCGGACGGCGGAAGGCGCGTCGGGCGAACCCGGCGAGGGCCGCCCGGGCCGCGTCGCGCCGGGAGGAAGCCTTCGTCTCCGCGGTGGAACCGAGGAGGTTCTCGCGCGCGGCGCGGCGCTCCGGGGTGAGGCCACGGACGCGATCCGGCAGCACGGTTTCGAGCGCGGTGCGCGCCGCCTCGAGGTATTGCTCCAGATGGACAGGCGAGAGGAAGAGCGCGTTGCCCGAGGTGTCGAAACCTTCCCCGCCTCCGCCGTCGGCGGGAAGCAGGCCGCCCACGTCGACCGGCACGCCGAACAGGTCGCGCAGCGTGTTCACGTACTCGGAGCGGTTGAGCCGTCGGCTCATGACGTAGCCGCGGTAGAAATTCGCGGTGCGATCCGAAGCCAGTTGCGAGCAGTCGGGCGGTGATTCGCGAGGCAGCTTACGCAGCCAGCCGACCAGTTTCTGCTGATGATGGAAGGCGACTTCGCCGGATTTCTTGGGCGGCATCTCGAACGCCTGCACGCGTTCGAGCACCCCCTGCCAGACGGACGCCGAATTGGTGACCGAGGCGAGGTCGGGGAAGATTGAAAGGTTGAGGTCGGCCTTCTGCTGGTCTGGGCCGTGGCAGTCGCGGCAGTACTTCTCGATGAGCGGCCGGATCTCCTTGGTGTATTCCTCCTCGGGCGTGGTGGCCCGCGACCTCGTCGACGACAGGCACAGCAGGACGCCGACGCCGAGCATCGTCGCCAGCGCACAGAACCGGGTTCGGGTGGCCGCCATGTCCGGCCGAGAATAGACGAGCGACGGGGTGCCTTGTCCACCGGGACCTTGAGCCGCACCCTTGCTTTCCGCTCAGGGTCAGGGTGGCATGCGCAGCATGAATCCCCCGCAGGTGTGTCTCCGGTTGGTGTGGGCCGGTGTCGTGGGAGGTCTCGCCGTGGGTGCGGGCCGCGAGAGCGCCGCGCAGGAACTGGCTTTTTCGAGCGTGGAATTGACGACGCGCCGCGAGATCCGCATGCGTTTGACCGCGCCTGCGGGGTCGTACTACGTGCTGCAGGCGAGTTCGAACCTCCTCGACTGGCGCGTGTTGCTCACGGCGCGCGCCGCGGCGAGCAATGAGCAGATCGACTCCCGGCCGCTCGGCGAGGCGCGATTCTACCGCGTGCAGGCGCTGGCGGACGCGCCGTCCTTAACCGGAGACCATCTGCCGACGGAACGCGGAGACGCGGTGATCCGTCCGGTCAACCACGCGGCGGTGGTGGTGGGGTGGGGGGGCCTGGCGCTTTATGTGGATCCCTCGGCGGGGAGTTACACCGGGCTGCCGAAGGCGGAGGTGGCGTTGGTCACGCACAGCCACGGCGATCACTTCAACGCCACGACGCTGGGAAGCGTGGTGAAGGACGATGCGGTGATCGTGGTACCGCAGGCCGTGCTGGGTAGTCTGCCGGAGGCGCTCCGCGCGCGCGCGATGGTCCTGACCAACGGGGCGACGGCGACGGTACGGGACATGCGGATCGAGGCGGTTCCGGCGTACAATGCGAATCATCCGCGCGGCGCAGGGAATGGGTACGTGGTCACGCTGGGCGGACGGCGGCTCTATTTCAGTGGCGACACCGGGAACACTCCCGAGATGCGCGCGTTGCAGGGGATCGATGCGGCATTCCTGGCGATGAACGTGCCGTTCACCATGACCGTGAACGATGCGACCAACGCGGTGCATGCCTTCCGGCCGCAGATCGTCTATCCGTACCACTACCGCGACCAGAGCGGGTCAACGGCGAACGCCGCACTATTCAGGGACCGCCTCGGTGCGGGCTCGGGCGTCGAGGTGCGGCTTCGGACGTGGTATTGAGCCGTGTTTCGCGTGGGATTGCGCGGGATCAGAGGAGGCCGGCCTGGCGTGCGCCGGGCAGGGATTTGAAGCCCAGGCGCTGGTAGGTGAGTTCGGTGGCCACGCGGCCCTGTGGCGTGCGTTGCAGGTAGCCCTCCATGATCAGGTAGGGCTCGTAGACTTCCTCGATGGTGTCCGGTTCCTCACCCACCGCGACGGCGAGGGAATTCACGCCGACGGGACCGCCGCCGAACTTGGAGATGACGCTCTCGAGGATGCGCTTGTCCATTTCGTCGAGGCCATGCCCGTCGATCTCGAGGATGGCGAGGGCCTGGTCGGCCACTTCACGCGTGATACGACCGTCGTGGCGCACCTCGGCGTAGTCGCGCACGCGGCGCAGGAGGTTGTTGGCGATGCGCGGCGTGCCGCGGCTGCGGCGCGCGATCTCGAAGGCGCCGTCGGGTTCGATGGCGACGCGGAGCAGTCCGGCGGAGCGCAGGACGATGCCGCGCAACTGCTCGGCCGTGTAGTAATCGAGCCGCTCGCGCATGGGGAAGCGCGTCAGCAACGGCGCGCTCAGGAGTCCGGAGCGCGTCGTGGCACCGATAAGGGTGAAGCGCGGGAGATTGAGCCGCACACTGCGCGCGTTGGGACCCTGGTCGATGATGATATCGAGTTTGAAGTCCTCCATCGCCGGGTAGAGGTATTCCTCGATCGTCTTCTGCAGGCGGTGGATCTCGTCGATGAAGAGGACGTCGCCCTCCTCGAGATTGGTGAGGAGCCCTGCGAGATCGCCGGCCTTCTCGATGGTGGGGCCGCTGGTGGGCCGCAGGTTGGCGCCCATGGCGCGCGCGAGGATGTTGGCCAGCGTCGTCTTGCCGAGGCCCGGCGGGCCGCTGAGCAGCAGGTGATCGAGCGGTTCGCGGCGGCGGCGCGCGGCCTCGACGGCGATCTCGAGACGCTCGCGGACCTTGGCCTGCCCGGTGAATTCCGTGAAGGCAGACGGCCGCAGGGTCGCCTCGAGTTGGACGTCGGGCTTGTTCAGAACTTCGGTAACCAGGCGATCCGCCACGAGCCGAGCATCCCGGTGGGTGGTGGGTGGCGACAAGGCGGTTTTCTCGGGGATGGACGGATGGACTCTATGGACACTATGGACACTATGGACACTATGGACACTATGGACACTATGGACACTATGGACACTATGGACACTATGGACAC
>CAZYJB010000666.1:0-3290 GCA_964647675.1 uncultured Verrucomicrobiota bacterium
GCCGGAGCGGGGCGTGCGTGGGACGATGGGGACGTGGGGAGGCGTCTACTCGAAATGCCCGCTGTGGTCGTGGGCGGCGGCGGCGGCGCCGCCGCCGGCGGGCTTGGACTCCGGATGCGCCTGCAAATAGGCATCCACGTCGCGGGTCACGATGAGCCAGCCCCACATCACCTGATGATGACCGGGGAAGGTGCAGACGTACTCGTAGTCACCCTCCTCGAGCGGTGCGGTCAGCTTGAGCGTCTCGCGCTGGCCGGCATCGAGCAGGCGGGTGGCGGCGAGGACATCGTCGGTGCGCGGGACGTAGGGGCGTCCCTGGCGGTCGAGAGCATCGGGGCGCATCGAAGTCGCCAGCGTGCCGATGCGTTCGCGCGTGCCGGGTTTCACCACCACCAGGTTGTGCGGCATGAAATCGCCGTTCTCGATGATGATCTCGAACGGCTTCCCCGCCTCGACCACCAGGCGCGGCGTGTCGTAACGCATCTGCTCGCGCACGGTGCGGACGACGAAGACCGCGACGCGATAGTCCTTCAGCGCGGCGCGCAACGCGCTGGCCTCGGCGGCGGGCAGGAAGCCCGCCAGATCCCCAGCGAACTGCACGGCATCCACGTAGTCGAGGGCCGTGCGGCGGTCGGCGGGAACGGTCTTCGCCCAGGCCAGGAGTGCCTTGGCACCTTCACCGGCGGCGGCCTTCGGCCACGATGCGCGGGGCAACACGCGCAGGCCCTGGGCCGCCTCGGGCACCAGGTCGCCGCGTCGCATCATCGCCACCAGATCGCCGAAAACCGCGCCGGGATCGCGGTTCATGGTCACCGCCGCGCGCACCGCGGCGCGCCGCAGGTTGCCGGGCACGTCGCTGGAGACGGGCAGTCGGACCTTCTCCGCCGGTGCGGCGTTGCCCGCCTTGGCGAACACCACCTGGCGCGCCGAGTCCAGCACGGTCAGCTGGAAGCCTTCGAGCCGCTTGCCGAGGTCGCCTTCGGTGCGGTTCCACACCGTCACGGACTCCACCGGCATCTCGGCCCCGAGATCCACCTCCCACCACGGCTTCATCTCGCCTTCGCGCGAGTGGGTCTGGCCGCCGCTGGCGAACGATCCGTCGGTGCGACCGTCGATGGCCTTCGCCGCGTCGCCGCCGTTGCTGGTGCTCGATTGGGAGGCCTTGCCGGCGCGCGCGACGTTGCGTCCGCCACTCTCCACTTCGACCTCGGCCAGCGTGAGTGTGCCGCGGTCCGGCAGTTCGACCCGCACGAAACGCCCGCGGGCCACGGGATCCGCCTTCACCGCGGCGTCGATGGCCGGCGGCAGCGACGAAAGCAGCGGCTTCACGCGATCGTGCGCCTGGGAACGGAAGTCCGGATCCTGCAGGAGCGGGATGCCCGCGATGAGATCGGTGAGCGTTCCCGGCGACTTGGAGGCCTCGGCCCAGACGGTGTCGTAGGAATCGTCCGCCGCCGCCATGGCCGCCCAAGCCGCCTGCCTGATCTCGGCGGAGTCTCCCGAGACGGCGAGCGTGGCGAGACGCGCTCGCGATGCCCGCAGATCCTCGGTCAACTGCCAGGGAAGCAGCCGCGCGATGGCCGCTCCGGCCGAAGCGTCGGTCTTGGCGCGCGCTGCGAGGGTGTCCAGCACCAGGGCCGTGCGGCTGGCGCCGCGTGCCTTCGCCCATTCCACGAGGGCAGCCGCACGATCGGCATCGGGAACACCCGCACGCGCGACGATCGCCTCGAGCACGCCGGGAGTGCGCGGGAGCTTGAGCAGTTCGGCGGAGTTCACGCTGCGGATGAGGTAGTCGAGTCCGGCAGGGTTGTACGCCGCGACGGGCTGGCCTTCGGCGATGGCCTTGCGCCACCAGCGGTCGAGCTGGCGCAGCGACTCCTTGAGCGTGTACTCGAGATAGTAATCCATCGGGTAACGCAGCACTTCGAGCGCCATGTCGGCCGCCTCGGCGGAGCGGAAAAAGCTCGCCGCCCGCACCGCCTCGAGTCGCACGCGCGGATGCTCGTCGTGCGCCAGCGCGCGGAACCACGACAACGCCTCCGGAAGGCGGTCGCGCCAGTAGCACAGCACGCGGCCGGCCGCGGCGCGCGCCTGCGGCTCGGGCGAGCGCAGCATGCGCTGCAGCAACGCGCGATCCACCACGTTGTGCCACTGATGCACCCAAAGCGCCTCCATCAGGTGGTGCTCGTACTGGGCGTCGTTGCGGTCCAACGCCGCCGCCCACTTCTTCACCGCCGCGATCACTTCCCGGGAATTCCGCGTGTCGAGTTCGATCTTGGCCAGCTCGCGCGTCTGGTTCTCCGGTTCCTTCAGGAGATCCAGCAGCGCGGGGATGGGCTGGCCATGGATCTTCGCCGGCTTGAGCAGCGGCCGGCCCTCGTAGGTGATGCGGTAGATGCGCCCGTGCTGATGGTCTCGGTTCGGGTCGCGCAGGTGATGCTGCATGTGCCCGATGATGCTCTGGTGCCAGTCGCAGAAGTAGATGGCGCCATCGGGACCCACGCTGATGGCGATGGGACGGAAGTTCGGATCGGTCGAGCTGATCAGGTGTTCGAGGGTCTCACCCTTCAGTCCCGAGCCGTCCTCCGTCACCTTCACGCGGAACACGCCGAGGAAGCTGATGACATTCAGGTTCAGGAAATTCCCCTGGAACTCCTCGGGAAAATGACGGCTCGTGAGCATGCCCGTGCCGGGGCACGGACGCGACGGGCGCGCCCAGAATTCCTTCATGCCCGGATGCTTGTGCGGATAGTCGAGGTAGCCGCTGAAGGCGGGTCCGAAGTAGTTCGCATTGCCCGTGGCGTCGGTGACGAAGTCGTTGCCCCACGCGTCGAACACGCGGCCATGCGGATTGGCGAAACCGTAGGAGATGTAGGTCTCGAACCGCCCCGTGCGCGGCTCGAACCGGTAGATCGCGCCGTCGTTGTTGCGCACCGGACCGTAGGCCGTCTCCACCTGGGTGCGATGGAACACGCCGTCGCTGAGGTACAACGCGCCGCCCGGATCCAGGCAGATGGCATTGGCGGTGTGATGAGAATCTGCGGAGTCCATGCCCATCAGGACGCGTTCCTTCCAATCGGCACGACCATCGCCGTCGGTGTCGCGCACGAACCAGAAATCGGGCGCCTGCATGACCAGCACGCCGTCCTTGTAGAATTGGAAACCGGTGGGCGCGTTGAGGTCGTCGAGGAAGGTGGTGGATTTGTCGGCCTTGCCGTCACCATTGGTGTCCTCGTAGATCACGAGGCTGTCGCCCTTTTTGCTGGTCGGCGTGCGCTCGGGGTAGTTCG
>CAZYJB010000667.1:0-3289 GCA_964647675.1 uncultured Verrucomicrobiota bacterium
GCCACCCGTACGGACCGCACCAGCAACGGTACCGCCATCACACCCAGCGCCACCACCACCGCGCGCCAGGTGAACACGACGTCGATGCCGAACGTGCCGTGGAGCCAGCCACCCACCGGACCGCGGCGTCCGAGCAGCAGCAGCAGGAGCAACCCCGTCGCCACGGGCGGCAGCACCAGAGGCAGCGCGACCAGGGTTTCGACCACCGCCTTGCCGCGCCATTCGCGGCGCGCGAGTGCCCAGGCGAGCGCAACGCCCGCCGGCGTGACCAGCAGCACCGCCAGGGCCGACGCCCCGACGGTGAACAGGACCATGCGCCACGCCTCGCCATCCATCTCTGGGAAGCGTTCCAGTTCCCCGCATGGCGAACGACCGAAAAGTGGGTCGAACCTCGCCGGGAAGCGGACCGAGGAACGCCGATTCGCGAATCAGCCACCAAGACATTATCTCCCATGCCTTACTGGGGCTCCCTCCTTCGTGCTCTCCGTGACTTCGTGGTTCCTTACCTGGGGTTTTTGGGAGCGTAGGCACTCGTCACCATCACGGTCCACGCCCCCCCCTACCTCGGCACAAGGTAGCCACGGGTCCACTCGGGCCGGGCCGGCGCCTGCCGCGCATCCAGGGCCGCCTTCCATCCTTCATCGGTCCAGCGTTTCATCTGCGGTCCCGGCGCGAGGAACTCGTAGTGGCTCATCACCGGGCCGGCGTACACCGCGCGATCCGGACCGTTGTCCACCGCGATCAGCAACAGATCCACATCGCCGGTTGCGAGATGCAGTATACCGCCTATTGGATCCACTTCATCCGGAGGCGCGGTATGAATATCCGCGATCAAAGCGTCGCGCTCATTCGAGCCGGTGCGATCGCTCGTCATGCTAACCATGGAGAAGTCGGTGTAGTAGAGCTTGGGATACCAGCCATCGTACCGGGCCCCGCCATAATCGAGGGTTCGATCGTTCATCAGGCTTCGAATGAACAGGGTCTCCGCCTCGGTGAAGGGCTGCTGATCCAGTTCCTTCTGCGCCAGCGTGGCCAGCGCAAGCTGCGTCGAGGCGAAGCGATCCAGGTGCAGCGACTGATCCGCCAGCCTGGACCCCACATGCACCGGCGTCTCCTCCACCCCGCCCCACTCTAACTCCTTGCGGACCACCACGACGCGTTGGCGCACTTCCGGACTCCATCCATCGGCGATCGCCTTGGCCGCGCGCGCCATGCCCTCCATGCGCCGCCAGAAGTCCGGCACCGGCTCGACGAAGCCCGCTGGGTACTCGCAAAGAATGGAGGCCGTGTACGGCTGCTTGCCGTACAGCAGCGTGTCGTGCTTGAGCTCGCTGTACGACGCCATCTGGGTGTTCAGGGTCCGCATCGCCCAGGCCCGCGTGCGCATGGCCTCCGGGAACTTCGCATCGGTGGTCGGCTCCGACAGCGCCCGCAGCGCCCAGAGCCACCGCATGTACAGCGTGTCTTCCCAGGCCTCGGGACGCAGCGCGCCGGTGGTCTCGCGCACTGCCTCGAGCACGTGCGCGTAGGGAAACCCGTCCCGAAACTGACCCGGCGCGGGCGGTCCCTGCATGCGCCGCGCCAATTCCGATCCGATGGCGGTATTACCCAGGACCGAGTAGGCCACGTCCAAACCGCTCGGCATGCGGCGTAGCACCTTGCGGGAATACGTCACGCCCGGCACATCTTCATTCCAGGGGATGCGATCAAAAGTCACCCGGGCCAGGGCCCACGAATCGAGCACGAAACGCTGCCCCGCGAACACGAACGTGTTGGGCAACTGGGCCACCTCGGGACCTGCCGGCGTGGAGTGTACGTCGCCCGGAATGAGCTGCGCGCCCAGGTTGCCGTCCAGAATGCGTTCCTGCAGCGACCGCAGCGCCTCCCGACTGCCCAGATCCGCGGGCTCGTCGATCTGCGCGGCGGCGAGCAAGGGCAGCAAATGCGAAAAGCCCATCGCGTCCACACGCCCGACGAAAAGCCGAATGGCTCGATCGACCGTCTCCCAGGCCGCAACGCTTCCGGTGTCCTTCAGCGCGAGGGACAACGCCGAGGCGATCGCCAACTGCCGCAACGAACCCTCGGGATCCTCAGGATCGAACACGCGGAAATCGATGCGCGACAGCCATTGGTACGCGCGGAAGTAGCGCCGGAGCCCGGCCGATCGCGTGTAGTAGGAGCGCGGCGCGAACTGCGAGAAGTCGACCTCGCGCGGACTTCCCGCTACGGGGAAAGTGCTGATGGCACCCCGGTCGATCGCCGCCAGAGCCTCCGCGACACCCGGCGCTGTGGGTTGTCCCTTGATGAGCGAGCGTCCCACTTCGACGTAGCCCAGGGCGTCGTTCACCGCGGTGGTCATGGGCTCGCCCAACCCCGGGGTGACCGCCCACGTCGCGAGCGGGGCCTGTACGCGGTCCAAAATCGATTCCAGCTCCGGCGCCAGCACCAACTCCTCCAATTCCGAGAGCATGTGCGCGCAGGTGTAGTGCCACGCGTGCAGCACACAGTCGGCCGAGATGAACACCGGCAGGTCGTCGTTGAAAATGCGGTAGAACAACGCGGCAAAGGTCGAGGGATCCGCATAGGGACGGAGCGCGGCGCCCAGTCGTTCGCTGACCACGAAGCCGTTCTTCAGAAACACAGCCCTCTCCGCCTCGTTGAGCCGGAAGTCGTAGGTCCGCCATCCTGGGCCATTGGTCAGCTTTCCCGCATTCGCCACCGAGGGATTGGCATCGAAGAGGTGCCAGTACTTTGCGGTCGTCGGATCAAAGGTCAGGGTTTCGAGATAGTTGGGCGCCGCGTCCCGCGCCTGCCCGGCGAAGGCTTCCGGGGTGAGAAATCCGATCCGCGCCAGTGCTTCGTCAAAGACGGTGGCGAACCCAAACACTTCGGCACCGTCCACCGCTTCACTCGCGCCCCCGACAAGCTCCGCGCGCAGGCGGAAGAACCCATGCGTCCCCTGGCCCGTCGCAAGGGCCGACCACCGACCCAGTGCGTCGAGGGTCAATTCTCCGGCGGGCGCCCACCTCCCCAGATCCGCGCTCGACTCGACGTGCAACCGGTAGCGCGACCCCGCCACGGGCGGGATCGGAGGGCGCGGAAGCTCCAGCACGACGCCCTCGGGATCCGGACGGATGCCCAGTGGATCGGGTGCCCGGTCCGCGTGGAGGCTGGGTGGGAGGACAAGGCAACAGGTGATGGTGATCAGGCCGGGACCAGGAATACGCATGGCAGGATGGGGTGGCGCGGCTGCCACCGGCTGGGTGAATGAACAAGGCGCCTATCGCAC
>CAZYJB010000668.1:0-3286 GCA_964647675.1 uncultured Verrucomicrobiota bacterium
GGACGCTTCGGCGATGTGATCACGCGCACCTGGCAGTCCGCTGACAAGATGAAGCGCCAGCGCGGCTCGCTGCCCGGCGATCCCGCCGCACACGACAACCTGCGCATCCGGCGATACATCTCCAAATACACCATCAACCCCGCCATCGCGCATGGCGTCAGCCGCTGGGTCGGTTCGGTCGAGGTGGGCAAGTTCGCCGATCTCGTGCTCTGGAAGCCCGCGTTCTTCGGCATCAAGCCCGAGCTGGTCGTGAAGGGTGGCTTCATCGCCTGGGCGCAGATGGGCGATCCCAACGCCAGCATCCCCACGCCGCAACCCGTGGTCATGCGCCCGATGTTCGGCGGCTTCGGAACCGCGCCCGCGCGCAGCTCCATCGCCTTTGTCAGCGGGCTGGCCAAGTCCTCCGGCACGGTCGCGGACTACGGCCTGCTCAAACGGCTCGAGGCTGTCCAGAACTGCCGCCGGCTCGGCAAGCGCGACATGGTGCACAACGACGCCCTGCCGACGATCAACGTCGATCCCGAGACCTATACCGTCACTGCCGACGGCGTGCCGCTCACCTGCGAGCCCGTCGCGCGCCTCCCGCTCGCGCAGCGCTACTCGCTGTTTTGAACACATCCACCTCCCATCCCTGGCGTCTGTGGCAGCTCGCCGATTCCGCCTTCCCGGCCGGGGGCTTCCTGCATTCCAACGGACTCGAGTGCGCGCGCCAGCATGGCGCCATCCGGCATCGTGAGGAACTCCCGCGCTTCCTCGAGACCAGCCTGCGCCAGGTGACCCGTGCCTCCCTCCCCTTCGTCGCCACCGCCCACCGCGACCCGGATGCCCTCGCGCAATGGGACGTTCTCTGCGACGCCTGGACCTCTAATCACGTCGCCAACCGCGCCAGCCGCTTGCAGGGAAAGTCCTTCGCGCGCGCCGTGTCCCACGCCTTCGAACTGCCGGGGTTCCAGGCCCCCGAACCCGGCCATTTCGCACCCGTGTTCGGCGCCGCGCTCGCGCGACTCGACGTGGCGCTGGCCGAGGCGACGGGACTTTTCCTGTACCTCCATCTGCGCAGCGTCGTCTCCGCCGCCCTGCGCCTCAATCTGGTCGGTCCGCTCGAAGCCCAGCGTATCCAGGACCGCCTCAGCCCGCTGGCCGCCGAACTCGCCGCGCAGGCCGTGGACTTCACCCTCGAAGACCTCGCGCAGACCGCGCCCCTGCTGGATCTCTGGCAGGGCGCCCATGACCGCCTTGACGCCCGCCTGTTTCACACCTGATTGGTCCCATGAGCACCGCCACCACCTCCGCCTCCCCCGAGTCCTCCCGGTCCGCCGACCTCCACGCGCACGACCACGATCATTCCCACCCGCACGGGCACGGGCACGGGCACGGGCATGGGCACGGGCATGTGCATGGGCATGGGCATGCGCACGGCGGGAATCATGGACACACGCACGAGCCGCTCGATCACCCGGGACACTACCACCTGCGCGAGCGCCCGTTGGACCGCGACTTCACACGGCGCGCTTTCACGGTGGGTGTGGGCGGACCCGTCGGCAGTGGCAAGACCGCGCTGATGCTCCAGCTCTGCCGTCAACTCCGCTCGCGGTTCAGCGTCGCCGCCGTGACCAATGACATTTTCACGCGCGAGGATGGCGAGTTTCTGATCCGCCACGACGCCCTTCCCGCCGAGCGCATCCGCGCCGTGGAAACCGGTGGCTGCCCCCACGCCGCCATTCGCGAGGACATCACCCCCAACCTGCTCGCGCTCGAGGAACTGCACGGTAAGTTCCAGCCCGACCTGCTTCTCCTCGAATCCGGCGGCGACAACCTGGCCGCCTGCTTCAGCCGCGAGCTGGCCGACTTCACCATCCAGGTCATCGACGTCGCGGGCGGCGACAAGATCCCGCGCAAGGGCGGACCCGGCCTCACGCAGAGCGATCTGCTCGTCATCAATAAGATCGACCTCGCTCCGCTGGTGGGCGCCGACCTCGACGTCATGGATCGCGACTCGCGGCGCATGCGTGGTGATGGACCCTTTGTGTTTGCTGCGGTGAAGCACGGCACGGGCGTGGAGGCCATCATCGATCACGTTCTCCATGCCCGGGAGCACGCCCTCGACCTCCCGCATGCTCATTGAGGCGCGCTCGGCGCCACCGGGACGTGGCGCCCTACCTTTCCGCCCCAACGCGATCCGGGCGCGGACAGCGGAACAGCGTCGGGCGCGTGTCGTTCGAGTTGACGCGGCGGCCCACGCCGTTGTTGTCCGACAAAAGCCAGAGGTGCTCGGCGTCCACCCACAGGCCTTCCATGAAGCCGGGCGCGAAGAATGGCCCGTAGGCCACCGCGCGGCGCGTTTCCATCTCGGAGAAATCGAACTCCGCCAGGACCGCGCGCGCCTTGACGTCCACGCGCAGCAGCTTGCGCACGTCGCGCAACAGCACCCACAGCGAGTCCTCGAACCACGCGAGGTCCGTGTAGTGCGTGTCCTCCTCCAGCGTTTCCGCCGGCGCCACCGCGAAGTCGCCCACCACCTTCAGCGTCGCGAGGTCCACCTCGATGATGCGTCCCATCTGTCGTTCATTCACCACGTACAGACGGTCGCCCGCGACCGTGAGGCCTTCGAAGGACGCATTGCGGTCCGCGGGATGGAAGTACTTCGCGACCGGTGTCCAGTCGATGGGCAGTCGCTCGACGTTCCGTGACGCGGGATCCCAGCGCAGGATCCAACGGCGATCCTCCTCACACAGGTAGATGCGCCCCTGCGCATCGCGGGCCAGGCCTTCGCCGTCGAGTCGTGAAATCTCCTGTCCGGTCAGCGCCTTGACCTGAGCCGGCGTGATCAGGTCCGGGACGCGCACGAGATCGGCCGTGTTGGTGGTGCGGCTGGGAAGCAAACGCCAGACGAACCCGTTCTGGTCGTTGATCGTCCACCATTCCCCCGAGGGCAGGCGCAGCAGACCCGAGGCGTCGACGCGCTTCCCTTCCGGCAGGTTGATCAGCCAATGCTGATCCGCGGTGAGCGTGAATTGCGGCCAGGCCGGCGGGGGAGGTTCCGCCGCGTCGACGGAGGCCGCGCCGATGAAAACGATGGCGAGAAGCCGACTCAGACTCTGGTTCACACCGCCGAAGGAATGGCGTCCAACGAAACCTGCCATGCTGGGAGGGTGGGGACTGCGGGCGCTCTCGACGAGGGCGATTCCGCATCCTGTGACTCGCGCCGAAGGCGCCTTCGGCCGCGGGCGACACGCCCGCGTCGACGTTCATCGTAGCCGCCGCCGTCCAGGCGGCGCTCAACCGC
>CAZYJB010000669.1:0-3284 GCA_964647675.1 uncultured Verrucomicrobiota bacterium
GCATCAAGGACGACGACACGGTCGTCATCACCGAACTCCCGCCCGGCACCACCACCGAATCCCTCATCGGTTCCATCGAGGACGCCACGAAGAAGGGCCGCCTCAAGGTGCGCGCCATCCACGATTTCACGTCGGAAAAGGTCGAGATCGCCGTCGAGGTGCCCAAGGGGGTGAACGCGCGGCAGTTGGTCGATGCGCTCTTCGCCTTCACGCAATGCGAGCAGTCCATGACCAGCCGCATCATCGTGATTCGCGACCAGCGTCCGGTCGAAATGACGGTGTCCGAGGTGCTGCGTGCCAACACCGAGCAACTGGTCGACCTGCTGCGTCGTGAACTCGAACTGAAGAAGTCGCATCTCGAACTCGAGCTTCACCACAAGACGCTCGTGCAACTCTTCATCGAGAATCGCGTCTACAAGCGCCTCGAGACGGCCCGCACCGCCGAGGCCGTCGTGAAGGAGGTCTACGAGGGCTTCAAGCCGCTGCGGAAGCAGATGCTGCGCGATCTCGTCGACGATGATGTCGAGATGCTGCTTCGCGTGCCCATCCGCCGCATCTCCCTGTTCGACCTCCACCAGCACCGCGACGACATGGAGAAGATCAGCGCCGAGTTGGCGCAGACCGTGAAATCCCTGAAGAACGTGAAGGGCTACACGATCGCGCGCCTGAAGGGTCTGCTCGAGAAGCATGGTGCGACTTTTCCACGCCTCACCAAGTCCGGACGCTTCGATGAAGTCGAGGCCAAGGAGGTCGCCTTCAAATCGTTCAAGTTCACCTACGACCGCGAGAGCGGCTACGTCGGCTCCAAGGCGGGCGGGGACGAGTTCACCCTCATGTGCTCGCAGTTCGACAAGCTCCTGCTGGTCTTCAAGGACGGCCGCTACAAGGTCGTCGAACTGCCAGAGAAGCTCTTCGTCGGACAGGACCTCATCCATGCGGGAGCGCCGGATCGCGACCGCGTGTACACCCTGGCCTACAGCACCAAGGAGGCGACCTGGATCAAGCGCTTCACGTTCGGGGGAACGATCCTGAACAAGGAATACCAGCTCTGCCCGGAGCCGAAGTCCAAAATCCTCCTGTTCGAACCCGATACCCCGGAGCAGGTCTACATTCGCTACAAGCCGGCGCCGTATCAGCGCGTCACCCAGCAGACCGCCAAACCTTCCGAACTGGCCGTGAAAGCGGCCAAGGCGCGTGGAAACCAGGTGTCGATCAAGGACGTCGCCAGCATCACCAGCAAGCCACCACGTGGCTGGAATCCCGACGAGGGCACGACGTCTTTGAAGTTCGTGTAGCGGGCCAGAACGCGGGGCCGGTCGGGGCAGGGGATCGGCGGAGGAGTCCGGACGGCGCGCCATGCCTCCGCCATGGATCCCTGCCCGCCGCTCCCTTTACCACCAGAGATAGTTCACATCCGACGGGCGGCTGGCCCAATTGGGATCGTATCCCGGAGGGAAGGTGAACTGCTGCACGTGGCCGTCGCCGTACATCATGTTCCAGCCGCGCTTGCCGCGGTTGTTGTGCCAGATGCTGCGCTCCCGGTCCTTCGGATGAATCTTGCCGTCGCCTGCATCGCGCGAGCCGTGCCATGGCCAGTCGCCCTGGATGATTTTGGTGGTCGGCTTCAGCGCAATCTCGTTGATCTTCATGGACCGCGCCTCGGCTGAACCCTTCGATGCAAAACGATCCCCGGTGACGTGCTTCACGCCGAACCAGTCCTGGGCCCACATCACCAGGTAGCTGTTGCCCCAGTTGTCGTAGCAGCTCGGTTTCGATTCGTTCGGCCAGTAGCTGTCGCCGCGGTCGGACGGGCAACGGAAGGCGAGAGGGGCACCGACATACTCGTTGAGCGGGCGGTTCGTTTCACCCATGCGATCGTGCAAGGCGCCGGACTTACGGTTGGTCTTGATGTATCCGCCGACGGTTCCCCAGTCGCCGTGGACCGGGAAGAACTCGAGGTTGTCGTCGGCGTACATGTGGTAGCCGAGGTACTGCTGCTTCTGGTTGCTCACGCACTTGATGCCCTGGCCCTTGACCTTGGCGCGCGCGAGCGCGGGCAGAAGCATGCTGGCCAGGATCGCGATGATGGCTATGACGACCAGCAGTTCGATCAGGGTGAAGGCCGGAGAGGCGGTCCAAAGGACCCGGGGCTCACCGGGATTGTGGCGAGGAATGGATCTCATAAGGCGTGCTGCGGGTGACCAGTGCGCGTGCTAACACAGTTGCCCCGCTCCACGCCAGCGGGGAATCGCCGGGAGTTTGGTGCGCGCCGTCGCCCGGTTCGGGCTGGTGAATGGGACACATTCTGGCACGATGCCCGGCCATGCAACGGGAGGCTCCCAGGAAGGGTTCCCGCCGTCTGTTCCTCGAACGGCTCGGCGCCGGATTCGGGTCGCTGGCATGCTCGGCGTTGTCTGCCTCGCAGGCCGCGGCGGCACCCGTGGCGGTCGATGCCCTGCGTCCGTTCGCGGCGCGGCTGCCGAGCCTCGTTCCGCGCGCGCGTTCGGTGATCTTCCTCTTTATGGTCGGGGGTCCGTCCCAAGTGGACACCTTCGACTACAAGCCGCTGCTCCAGCGCCTGAACGGCAAGCCCGTCCCGGAGTCGTTTCGCAGGGCGGTCGAAGGCACCCGCCACGCGAATGTCTTTCACGGATGCAAGGACGAGCTGATGGCGAGCCCCTATTCGTGGCGGCAGTACGGACAGACCGGCACCTGGGTGAGCAGTCTCTACCCGCGCCTGGCAGAGCACGTGGATGACCTGTGCTTCATCCATTCGCTCCAGGCCGATTCCAACAACCACGCCCCGGCCAGCTACCAGATGCACACCGGCGACATCCGTCCGGGCAAGGCAAGTCTTGGCTCGTGGGTCACCTACGGTCTGGGCACCGAGAATGAGGACCTGCCCGGTTACGTGATGCTGTTCGATGCCGGGCCCCTGGGGGGCGCCGCCAATTATTCCAACGGCTTCCTGCCGGCCGCGTTTCAGCCCACGCGCCTGCGTGACCGCGGCGCACCCGTGCTCGACCTGCTGCCGCCTGATTCCATGGCGGAACGGCAGCGCGCCACGCTGGACCTTCTGCGCGAGTTCAACCTGTCCCACCGCGACGCGCGTCCCGGCTACACCGAGCTCGATGCCCGCATTGCCTGCTACGAGCTCGCCTACCGCATGCAATCCGCCGCCCTGTAGGTGGGCGACGTCGATCACGAGGCGGCGCCTTTGCGCCTCGAGTATGGTTTCGAACATGCCGATTCGCGCACTCGCAGCTTCGCGCGGAAATGCCTGC
>CAZYJB010000670.1:0-3277 GCA_964647675.1 uncultured Verrucomicrobiota bacterium
GATGGCGGTGGCTTCGTGCAGGTCCTCGGAGACTTCCGCGAAGCCGCTTCCCAGCACGATGCCGAGGACGGGACGCAGCGCCGTCGTGCGCCGAATCGCGTCGGCCGCCGTCTTCGGCTCTGGCTGCGCAGGCGCTTGGGGCGGAGAGCGTTGGGCTGGCGGGTCGTCCTTTGGCATGGCCGCGCGGCTTGCAATGAAGCGGTTGGCCCGTAGGCTCGCCGGTCCGGACAAGGCTATGCAACTGTCGAACGATGAGATCCGCCGTTACTCCCGCCACCTGATTCTGCCCGAAGTGGGCATGGCGGGGCAGAAGAAGATCTGTTCCACCAGCGTGTTGTGCATCGGCGCGGGTGGCCTGGGGTCGCCGATCGCGATGTATTTGGCAGCGGCGGGCATCGGGAAGCTCGGGCTGGTGGATTTCGACGCGGTCGACTACTCGAACCTCCAGCGGCAGTTGCTGCATGGCACCGCGGACGTGGGCCGTCCCAAGGCCGAGTCCGCCCGCGACACGATCCAGGATCTGAATCCCAACGTCGAGGTGGTGCTGCACCAGACGCGGCTCTCGAGTGAGAACGCCATGGAGATCATCGCGCAGTACGACATTGTGGTGGACGGCACGGACAATTTCCCGACCCGCTACCTCACCAATGACGCGTGCGTGCTTCTTCGGAAGGCGAATGTCTACGGGTCCATCTTCCGGTTCGACGGGCAGGCGAGCGTTTTCGCGCCGCACCTTGGCGGACCCTGCTATCGCTGCCTGTACCCGGAGCCGCCGCCGCCGGGCATGGTGCCAAGCTGTGCCGAAGGCGGCGTGCTCGGGGTGCTGCCCGGCATCATCGGCTGTATCCAGGCCACCGAGATCCTCAAGCTCGCGCTGGGCAAGGGCAGCTCGCTGATCGGACGGCTGCTGCTCTTCAACGCCCTCGACATGAAGTTCAAGGAGCTGAAGCTGCGCCGCGATCCGCAGTGCCCGCTCTGCGGCGAGAAGCCGAGCATCCGCGGACTGATCGACTACGAGCAGTTCTGCGGCATCCCCTCCGAGCCGGTGGCGCCCGACCAGAACCCGGACGAGGTCACGGTCGACGAGATGAAGCGCGCGCTGGGCGACCAGTCGCTCGGCATCCGCGTCATCGACGTGCGGGAGCCGGATGAATACCAGATCGCGCGCATTGAGGGGGTGCCGTTGTTCCCGCTGAGCCTGCTGCCGCAGCGCTTCACGGAGCTCGATCCCAACCAGCAGATCTACATCCACTGCAAGAGTGGCGTGCGTTCCATGAAGGCGCTGCGCTTCCTGCGTGAGCAGGGCTTCAAGTACGTGAAGAGCGTGAAGGGTGGCATCCAGGCGTGGTCCGACCAGATCGACCCGTCGGTGCCGCGCTACTGAGCGGAGGCTGGCGACGCGGGGATGGGTAGGCGTGTGGCCCGGGTGCGCACCACGCCCAGGTCGCGCGTGAAATCGGTGAAGGTGCGCGATTCGCGCAGCAGCCGGCCGCCGACGGTGCGCAGCCGGTCGACCGCCGTGTCCGGCAGCACGAAGCTGGTGGGCTGGTTCAGGAAGTAATGCCGTTCATCGGCGTCCTTCAAATCGGCAAAGCTCACCACCACGGGGTAGAACTCGATGTCGTCGGGCGAAGGTCCGTCGGACTCGGAATGGATCTCGCCGCGCTTCACGTGCTCGCGGTGCTGGCGTTCCTTCCAGCGTTCAATCTGTTCCTTGAGGAGTTCGATTGTCTCGTAGGAATAGCGGTCCATGGGAATGGTGGCGCCCGCGACCGCCAGCGCGAGCGTGCCGGGTCCGAACTCGCTGCGTGCCCAGCCCGTGTCGGGTTTCGAGTAAGCATTCACCACCACGATCGCGATCCGCCGCACGGCCTCGAGGTTGAAACGCTTGCGCGCCGGCGCGCTGTTCTCGACCGCGTAGATGCCGTCGAGCACCGCGCGGATGCCGAGGTTGTCCGAGACGCCGCCGTCGACGAGATGGATGTAGGGGTGGTTGGTGGGGTTGAGATAGGTCGCCATCTCGAGGAAGTGGTAGCGCGCGCGCGAGGCGATGTCGCGGGCATCCGGGGAGGCGGCCTCGGCGATGGCCTGGGCGAGGTCCGATCCGCAGCGTCCGGCGTGGTTGTTGAGCGTGACGGGCGACAGGAGACCCGGCACGGCGGAGGAGGCGGCGACGGCCTGCGAGACGCGGACGGGCGCGAGGTCGGTGCAGAGCAGGTCGAACTGGTATTGAGTGAAGGAGAAACGCGCGCCGGAGGCGATGTCGGTGGCGTTGATGATCACGTAGGCGCCCGGTTGTCGAGCGAGGTCGGCGAAGGTGGCGCCGCCGAAAAGGATTTCGTCGTACAGGTCGGCCGCGAGGTCGGAGCGTCCGTAGCCGCGGGAGAGCACGCGGCCCCAACGGAACGGATTGAGGGTGCGGCCGAGCAGCTCGCGTTGCACGTCGCGCTTGAGGAACGAGGTCTCGAGCCGATCGAAGATCTCGTCACCATAAAGCGCATAGGCGGCCGCCGTGATGCTGCCTCCGGACACCGAGGAGATGGCGTCCACTTCGTCGAGCAGGCGGTGATCACCGTCGGCGCGGCGCACGGTGGTTCGGCGGAGTTCCTCCAACACCCCATACGACAGCGCCGCAGCGCGGGTCCCGCCGCCGGAAAAGCAAAGGATGAAGAGCGTGTCGGCGGAGTTTTTCGGCCGGACATGGGTGTGGAAGTAGTAGCCCTTGGAGAGGTCCGTGCGTTCGATGGGCGGATTCGACGTGCGCACGACGCACGCGGTGAGCCAGGGAAACAGGGCAAGGATGGCGGCGTGGCGCAGGAGCGAGGCGCTCTGCAGGGATGGACGGATGCCAGCGGAGGGCGGGTGGCCGTTCATGAGCGGCATGCCCTAGCACGCCCGGTCCGCGCGGTCACGCCGGCCGTGAATCAAAGCGCTCGAGGCGCGTGCGGAACTCGCGGCAGACCGCTCCCGGGCTGGCGGCGCGAAGGATGTCGGAGACCACGCAGATGCGCCGCGCGCCCGCTTCGAGAACGGCCTCCAGATTGCCGCGGTGGATGCCGCCGATGGCGAACCAGGGCAGGTCTCCGGCGTTCGCCGCCGCCCAGCGCACGTAGTCGAGCGTGACCGCCGCGCGGCCGGGCTTGGTCGGCGTGGCGAACACAGGCCCGATCGCGATGTAGTCCGGTCCCGCCTCGATGGCACGCCGCGCCTGATCCGGCGAATGCGTGCTCAGGCCGAGCCCAGGCCGCAATCGTCCCGCCGGTAGCTTGCCAAAGAG
>CAZYJB010000671.1:0-3275 GCA_964647675.1 uncultured Verrucomicrobiota bacterium
GAGCGGGATGGCGAGGAAGACACCAAGTCCGGCCGTGAACAGGACGTAAGCCGCCACCACCGTGACCGGTTGGTGGTGTCCTTCGAGCAGCAGCAACGCCGCGAACGCGACGCCGACGGTCGAACCGGTCGAGTAACCGGCGGCGGAGGCGCAGGAGGCCATGCAATTGTTCTCGAGGATCGAGAGCTGCGTGAGCCGTCCGCCCGAGAGGACGCGCAGCGCATTCCACATGACGTACGAGAGGACCACCGCGGTCACGGCGACACCGAAGGACCAGCCGAGTTTCAGCGTGGTGTAGAGATTGGCCGCCGCCATGAACGTCCCGATGATCGAGCCGATCACCAGCGCGCGCAGCGTGAGCTGCGGCATGCGATCGCCCTGATAGACGTGCCGGTACCAGTGCGCGTCGCGCTGCTCGGGCGTGGCGTCCGGACTCGGTGCGGGAGGACTGGATGCGCTGCCGGGTTGGGAGTCAGGGGCCGTCGCGTGCACGCGGGAGTCTGGGCCTTCCGATCGCAGGATGGCGAGGCTGCGCGCGTCCCGGGGATCACCGTTCAGACGGACCCGTGGATTCAGTGCGATTACGGATGAAGCCGGTAGAGGCGCTGGGACTCGGTCGCGGTGACGGCATGGGGTGATCCCGCGAGCGTGGTGACCTGGCCTTCCGCGTCGATGCGTCGGATGTGGTGACCTCGTGATTCGGTCAAAACGATATTTCCGCTGCCATCGATGACGAGACCGGCAATGCCTGCGAATCGCGCCTCGAGGCGGGGACCATCGACACCCCCTTCGACGGAGGCACCCGCGAAGGTCTCGATCATGCCGGAGGTGGTGAGGCGACGCAGGATGGGCGCGCCTTCGGAGGTGAAATAGATCGACCCGTCCGGCGCCTGAGCGAGTCGGAGCGGTTTGCCGACATGCACCGAGGCGACTGGCCCGTCGAGGTGGTCATCAGCCCCCAGGATCCCGGCGATGGTCCTGACCTCGCCATCGGGCGTCATCGAACGGAGGAGGTGGTTGCCCGTATCGGCGACGAGGAGAACGCCGGAGCTGGGGACGGACGCGATGCCGCGCGGGCCAAGGTACTGCGCGAAGAACCTCGAACCGTCTGCGCTGCCCTCGTTCCCGCGTCCCGAGAATCGTTGGACATAGCCGGCAGCGTCGATTTGCTTGATACGATGGTTGCCGCTGTCCGCGAAGAGGAGGAGGCCGGAAGGGTCGACAGCGAATCCGGTAGGAAAGTGGAGGGCCGCATTCGTACCGCCGCCCCCGATATCTCCAGGACGCGGACGCCCGGCGAAGGTCGATACCGTCTGCGCGGGAGTGGTCGGTTGGATCACGTGGGGAAGGTCCAGATAGGCGACCTGCGACGTGGCGGAGGCCCAGTTGGCGTCGGCCTTGACCCAGTAGCTGCCCAGGTTGGCGAGCGTCATCGAGTTGATGACCAGCGTGGCGCGGTTGGCCCCGGGAACGGGCGCGTCGTTGTGGAACCACTGATACTTGAAGGTCGTACTGCAAATGGCTTCGCACGCGAGCGTGAGGGTGCTGCCGAGTTCGGCCTGGGAATGGGAGGGCGAAATCATGAACGCCGGAACGAAGGTTGCGTCGTAGTCGACCTGGCTGGTCTTGGACTCGGACGTGTTCCCGAAGCGATCCGAGACCTTCACCGTATAAGGCCCGCGGGTGGCGGTGGTGACGCGTGGAACGACCAGTTCCGGTGCGGTGGCGCCGGCGACGGGCAGAGTGCCCCGGTTCCATTGGTAGAGGATGGGCTCCGAACCTTCAGCGGTGACGCCGATGCGGACTGAGTCGCCCCATGGGACCGTCGTCCGCTCGGGCGGCTGAACCGTGACATAGGGTCCCACGTCGGGAACGCGTGTGATGGTAAACTCTGGGGTCGTGACACCCTGATTCGCCAGGTCTTTCACGGACACCCAATACGTTCCCTCCCGCACGCTGTTGCCTGGGACGATCCAGTTGGGTTCCATCGAGTCGTGGATCAACCACGGTTCGGAAAAGGTGGGTAGCCTCGCCCACCACGAGTAGCGCAGAGGGCCGGTTCCCCGGGCGTCCACGGCGAAATGGGCCGAGGTGCTCGCCCGCACGAACGCGTTGGAGGGGCTGGAGACCAACACCGGCGCCGGCGTGGGGATCAGGCTCAATCTGGCAGCCTCGGATCGTATTGATCCTACAGAGTCACGAATCAGCACCCCGTAGGGTATCGCAGAACTCCAGCTCGTGTTGGAGATCGTCAAGGTGGGCCCTCGTTCTCCCGGCATATCAATGGCTCCGTGCCGTTGCCACTGGTACTCGAGGGTACCCGTCCCCGTTGCCTCGACCGTGAACACGGCGGTCCCACCCGGCAGCACCGCGACCGATTGCGGCTGCCTGAGAATGATGGGCCCTGCCGATTCCGTGACGGTGACTCGGGCCTCGCGGGAGCGAGTTGCTCCGCGCTGGTCGCGGACCGTCACGGAGTAGCCGCCGCTGTCGGCCAGGGTGAGCGGCCCCAGGGAGAGCGTGGGGTTGGTCTGTTCGGGAAGTGATTGAGCGTCCTTGGACCACTGGAAGGACAGCGGGCCGACGCCGATCGCGTCGACCTTGAGAGTGATCGGGTGGCCACGCGTGGCGACGACGTCCGCGGGTTGAGTCAGAAGGGTGGGAGATCCGGTTTCAGGCGTGAGATGCAGGAGTCGCCGGTTGGCCGTGTCGGCGACGTACAAGGATCCGTCCTTGGCGAGGGCGAGGCCGGAGGGGAGATTCAAGCGGACGGTGGCGACCGTGCCGAGGTGGGTGCCTCGGAGGCCATCGCCGAGCACCGTTTCGACGAGACCGGCGGGAGTGAGTCGGCGAACGGCGTGATTTTCGCGGTCGGTGAAGAAGACGTCGCCCGCCGGGGATACCACGATCCCATCGGGATTGTGGAGGCGCACGGTGGCACCCGGCCCATCGACATATCCTAACGCGCCAGTACCCGCGAGGGTCGTGACGACACCGTTGGTTCCCCATCGTCGTAGCGAGTGCGAGCCCCATTCGGTGAAGTAGACGTTCCCCGCGCCGTCGGTCGCCACGCCGCCCGGGCGATCGAGCAGCGCGGATGCTGCGGGTCCGTCACGTCGTCCGGCCGTTCCAGTACCGACCAGCGTGGTGACCAGACCGTTGGTGGTGACGCGGCGAATGCGATGACCGAGGAACTCGGAGACGAGAATCGTTCCATCGGGCGCGATCGCCACGTCGTTCGGGTAGTTGAACTGCGCTGCAGCACCCAGGCCATC
>CAZYJB010000672.1:0-3271 GCA_964647675.1 uncultured Verrucomicrobiota bacterium
AGCGCGCGGCGGGTTCCTTCTCCAGGCACTTGAGACAGATGGTTTCCAGGTCGGCCGGCACGCTGGCGTTCAGCCGGCACGGCGACACCGGCTCCTGCCGGCGCACCAAGTCGAGGACGGCCGCCGGGGATTCCGCGAGGAAAGGCGGGGTCCCGGTCAGCGTCTCGTAGAGCACCGCTCCCAGGGAATAGACGTCGCTGTGCGGACCGATCTGTCGCACGAGTCCCATCGCCTGCTCCGGTGGCATGTAGGCCGGCGAGCCCAGGACGGTTCCCGTCCGCGTCGCTTCGGCTCCCGGATCGTCGGCCCGTGCGAGTCCGAAATCCGCGACATGCGGCTGATCCGCCAGATCGACCAGGATGTTCGAAGGCTTGAGGTCGCGATGGATGACACCTTGTTCGTGGGCGTAGTGCACCGCGCGCGCCACCAACTCAACCATCCGCACGGCACGCGTGTGACGAAGCGGCCCGTCCCGCAGCAGGTCGGCCAGGGTCGCCCCTTCCACGTACTGCATCGTGTAGTAAGGCTGCCCCTCCCACTCGCCCGCGTCGTGGACCGCCACGATGTTCGGGTGGCGCAGCCGCGCCGCGGCCCCCGCTTCGGTGCGCAGCCGCTGCCGGCCCGCCTCGCCGGCGAAGGCCCCACCCAGAAGCACCTTCAGCGCCACGATGCGCCCGAGGCTGACCTGACGCGCACGGTAGACGATACCCATGCCGCCCCGGGCAATCTCGTCCAGGATCTCAAAATCCCCGCGCCGTTCCGCCTGCGATTCCACCACCGATGCCCCGCGCAACACGCACGCGGCACAGAGACCCAGGCCGCCCCCGGTTCCCACCAGCGCGCCGCACGATTCACAGGAAACCTCGGGTGGATCAGGCATGGCCGTGGGAAGGATCGCCGGCGGTCATGCGCGGGCTCAGCCGGCGAGCACGCTCATCAGGTGCTGCAACTCGTCCTCGATATCCGCCGGCGATTCCACCGTCTCGGCGATCAACTCGCGCACGATCTCCGCCTGGCGCCGCCGAGCCCGATGCAAATGGGATTTCAGGGTATTCAAGGGCATGCCCAATCGATCCGCCTCCGTCGCCAGTCCAGGCGCGGCGCGATCACCGGCGCGATCGAGGATGGCGAGGATCTCCTGCAGGCCGCTGCGGCGCCATTCCTCCACCAGCCGCCGCCGGCTCTGGACGATCAACTGCTCGGCCCACGCCCGGTCAAACAGGCGGTCCGGAGACGCGTGTTCGAGTCCGCCCAGGAAGCGTCCCTCCGCCGCCTCCGCCTCGATCGACACATGCTCCGCGCCGCCGCCGCGCTTCTTCGCCCGGCTGCGGTCCCAGGCATCCGCCAGGAAGTTGCGTACCGACTGCGCGAGGAAGGAACGGAACCGGCCGCGCTCCGGCCGCACGCGCGCCAACCCCTCGTTGCGCAGGAGATGGGCGAAGAAGTCCTGGGTGAAATCACGCGCGGTCTCGGGATCGAATCCCTGTCGCCGCACCAGTGCGTACACCGGGAACCAATAGGTCTGGCAAAGCCACTCCAACGCGGCGCGACCACCCTCCGAATCATGCGCGGCGCCGAGCACCACGCTCCAGCGCGTGGTGGCGAACACGCCGGGGGACGCTTCCCCCGCGCGGGGGAGGGTCCCCACGTGGGGGGGTGTGTCTCCTGGCTTCGATTCGTCCCCCGGCTTCATGCAGACGTCCCCTGGCCTCAACCGATCTCCCAGCCTGAGCGGTAAGGCTCCCGGATGATGGCGTCGGCGTCCGCCACGCCCTTCACCTTCATCGCCGCCGCATCCCAACGCAGTTCCCTCCCGCCCAGCCGCAGCGAAAGAATCCCGAGCAGCAGCAACTCGGTGAGTCGCGCGCCATACTCGAAATGACTGCTGGCCGCGGGCCCGCCCTTGCAGGCGTCGATCCAGTCGCGATGGTGGCCCTTCGACCGCGGAATGCTGGGCACCGGCGCCTTGTACTCGTCGTTGCGCGATTCCGGCAAAAGCATCGGACGCCCCCCGAGCCCGGCGCACATCATCGAACCTTTCTCGCCGACGAACAGGCAGCCGCGCCCGGGCAGTTCCTGATCTTCAATCCAGCCTTCGGGCACGCGCGGGCGAAGGCCTCCATCGTACCAGGTGACATTCACCGGCGGCCGGCTTCCCTGCGCGCCGAACTGCCAGTAGCAGATCTCTCCGTGCGGCGAGATCTCGGCATCCATGTGCCC
Source organism: uncultured Verrucomicrobiota bacterium (assembly GCA_964647675.1). GTDB lineage: Bacteria > Verrucomicrobiota > Verrucomicrobiia > Limisphaerales > CAIMTB01 > CAIMTB01. Next base: position 2,221 of record CAZYJB010000672.1, read on the forward strand.
GGCCGCGCGCGCGAAGATCTTCTCCGGATCGCGCAGGTCCAACGCCCAGCAGGGCGCGTCGAGGTCGTGGCACACGAAGTCACCGATGGCGCCGCCGCCAAACGCCCAGAAATCGCGCCAGCGCACGGGGAAATACGCAGGATGATAGGGACGCGGCTCGCGCGGCCCCAGCCACAGGTCCCAGTTGAGACCGGCAGGAACCGGCGGGGTGTCGGTGGGACGGCCGGTGAGACTGCGGTTCCAACGCGTGGCCCCCACCCAGGCATGCACCTCCTTGACCGCGCCAATCGCCCCCGCGGCGATGTACTCGACCGTCTGCCGCATGCCGTCGATCGAGTGCCCGATGTTGCCCATCTGCGTGGCCACCCCGGTCTCCTTCGCCACACGTGCGACCAGTCGCGCCTCCCAGATGTTGTGCGTCAGCGGCTTCTCGCAATAGACATGCTTGCCCGCCCGCATGGAGAGCACGCTGATGTAGGCATGCAGGTGATCCGGCGTCGCGCAGAGGATCGCGTCCACGCCTTTCTCCTTCTCGAGCAGCACGCGGAAGTCCTCGTGCACGGTGCAGCGAAACCCGGGTTCCTTGGCGCCGTACTGCTTCTCGATCAGCTGCTGGGTGGGCAGCCGCCCCCCCTCACCGCGGTAATAGAATTCGTCGAGGCTGAACGATTCCGCGGCGTCCGCCACCGACACCACCCGCACATCCGGGAGCTGGAAGAGGGACTGCAGGTTCATGCGCCCCTGTCCGCCCGCACCCACCAGCGCGATATTGACCTTCTCGCTCGGCGGCACGAATCGCGGGCCGCCCAGCACATGGCGCGGAACGATGGTGATCGCACCGGCCGCCAACGCGGTGCTCCGCAGGAAGGACCGTCGCGAGGTGCCGCGCGGGGCGCGGACACGGTACGGAATGCGTTTCACGCGCCAATGGGAAGGCGCGCCCTCGCGCCTTGCCAGCTCAATTGTTCGCTCCCCGCGGATCGCGTCGCACGCACCGATTCTCCGGGTCCGCAGTCAACGCCCCAGAATCCCGCGCACGGTTGCGACCCGG
>CAZYJB010000673.1:0-3258 GCA_964647675.1 uncultured Verrucomicrobiota bacterium
GGCGGCACGCTGCGCTCCCTCAGTCGATCCGATCCGCGCCCATGCCTCCCCGCAAGCCCGCCCTCGTCTTCATCTTCGTCACGCTGTTTCTCGACATCTTCGGCATCGGGCTGGCCATCCCCGTCCTCCCCAAGCTGATCGAGCAGTTCGAAGGCGGAAACCTCACCGCCGCGTCCCACACCTACGGCTGGCTCGCCGCGCTCTATGCGCTGATGCAGTTCCTGTTCGCGCCCTTCCTGGGCAGCCTGTCGGACCGCTTCGGACGACGCCCGGTCATCCTGGGTTCTCTGCTCGGGTCGGGTCTCGACTATCTCCTGCTCGCCTATGCTCCCACGCTGCCCTGGTTTTTCTTGGGCCGCATTGTCTCCGGCATCACGGGCGCCAACATCACCGCCGCCACCGCCTACATCGCCGATGTCAGTCCGCCCGAGAAACGCGCGCAGAACTTCGGTCTCGTGGGGGCGGCATTCGGACTCGGGTTCATCGCCGGACCGGCTTTAGGCGGACTTCTCGGCAACATCGGCCTGCGCATGCCCTTCCTAGTGGCGGCGGGTCTGACTTTGCTGAACTGGCTCTACGGCATGTTCGTCCTGCCGGAATCGCTCGCGGACGGCAATCGCCGCGCCTTCGCGTGGTCGCGGGCGAACCCCGTGGGCGCGCTCACCGCGCTGCGGCGGTATCCGGTCGTGTTCCGCCTGACCGGCGCCTACTTCCTCATCCAACTGGCGCACCAGGTCTTCCCCGGGACGTGGGTGCTCTACACTGGGCACCGCTACGACTGGAGCGTGGGCCAGGTGGGCGGTTCGCTCGCGCTGGTCGGGCTCACGGCCGCGCTGGTGCAGGGCGGCCTCACCCGCGTGGTCGTGCCGCGGATGGGGGAACGCCGCACCCTGCTGGGCGCCCTGGCCGCCGCCGTGGCCGTCTACTTCGGTTACGGGCTGGCTACCGAGGGGTGGATGATCTACCCGCTCATCGTCTTCGGCTCCCTCGGCGGACTCGCCACGCCCGTGCTCCAGGGAGTGATCTCGCGCAGTGTGGGCGACAACGAACAGGGCGCGGTCCAGGGCGCGCTCGGAAGCCTGGCCAGCGTGGCGGGCATCACCGGGCTCCCCGCCGCCACCTGGCTGTTCGCCTGGGCCGTTGAACCCGCACGCGCGGTCCATATCCCGGGAGCGCCGTATTTTGTTGGGGGCTTGCTCACAGCCATCGCCATGGTGCTGGCGGCGCGGTCCGCAAGGGTCCGCGGAGAGGCGCCCACCACACCTTCGCCAGCGTGACCTCCGGCAGCGCCGATTCGGCCGTGTGAGGTGACCCATTCCGCGGCTGCCATTTCATTCTGCCAGCCGTCCTGCTGGTCTTTGGTCGGTATCGACTGGATCGACTGGAGGCGCACCCTTTTGAGGAAACCGACAACGACTGGCGCCGCGCCCACGGCTCGACGTGGCGACGTGCACCGGCGGTCTTTCTCTTCTTCTGGTCGTAAACGCACGCCCTTCGTGCGGCTTGCCGAGGCGCCGCTTCGCGGCACTCCTCGGCACCTTCCACGCCACGTGCTGCCCGCTGCAAATCCGACGCCTCCCACTGATTCCCGATCCCACCGAGTCGGCGATCGCCGTGGCCCCGGCCGTGATCGCGCTCCCTTTGCTGGCGGGTGCCGGCAATGTCGCGCCACCCAGGTTCCTGGTCCCGGCCCATGCCCTGTCCTTCTTCATCCTCGCCCGGGTCATCCCTCGATGGGCGCCGAGCATGGCTCATTCGCCTTTCGCGCGCGCGCGGCCAAAATCCTGTCCGTGCCGCGAAGCCTCATTCCCCGATGGAACCAAGCGCCAGAACGCAATCCGCTCTCCCCAAACTAAATGAAGCCTGACACCCTCGGACCATGCGTCGCGCCTGCCGTCGAGTCGCTTGGATCACCGTCACCCTGCTCGGACTCCATGCCCCCGCGCGGGCCGATGTGATCCTCGACTGGAACTCGGTGATGATCGACGGCATCCGCGCCGACAACACCGGTCCCACCTTGAGCACGCGCAACCTCGCCATCCTGCATGCCGCGATTTACGACGCCGTGATGTCAGTCGAGCGCACGCACCAGCCATATCTCGACTATCTCGATACCCCGGTGGAGACGTCGGCGGAAGCGGCAGCGGTCGGCGCTGCGTACGCGGTGACAGGTGTGCTCTATCCATCGCTGCGCGGGCGCACCGACAGCCTCTATGACACCTACCTGGCCTCGCGGGCGCCCTCGGTCGCACTCACCAACGGCCTTGCGCTCGGACGCGAGGCCGCCCTGCGCATCCTGACCGTGCGCGCCGCGGATGGTTCGCAGACCGAGGTGCCCTACATCCCCAGTGACGCTCCCGGCCAATGGCGGCGGACGCCTCCGTCTTTCCGGCCGCCCCTGACCCCCCACTGGCGGTACGTCGACCTCTTCGCCCTACCGGCCGTCGAACCGTTCCTGCCACCGCCACCGCCCGCCCTGGACAGCCCGGAGTACGCGGAAACGTTGAACGCGGTGAAAGCCATCGGCGGCAGGGGCAGCACCGTGCGCACCGCCGAGCAGACGCTGATCGCCACCTTCTGGTCTGATTTCAGCTATACCTCGATGCCCCCCGGCCACTGGCATCTCCTCGCCGCCACGATCGCGCACGACCGCGGGAACTCGCTCGCGGAGAATGCGCGGCTCTTCGCGTTGATCTCCTTGGCCCAGGCGGATTCCTCCGTCGTCTGTTGGGAGGCCAAGTTCCGTTACAACTTGTGGCGGCCGGTCACGGCGATTCAGCGCGCGGACGAGGACGGCAATCCCGCCACCGAGGCGGACAAGACCTGGGATCACCAACTCGGCGCCCCGCCCTTTCCGGCGTACACCAGCGGCCACAGCACGTACTCCAAGGCCAGCGCCGAGGTCCTGACGCATTTTTACGGGACGGATGCCATCACCTTCACGGCCACCTCCGATTCGTTGCCTGGCGTGTTCCGCACGTTTCACAGCCTGGCTGACTGCGCCGACGAAGTGGGTCTGAGCCGCGTCTACGGCGGCATCCACTTCCCCATCGACAACGTCGCCGGCAAAGCCAGCGGCGCGGCCATCGGACGGCATGTCGCACGGCACTACTTGCTCCCGAACGACCAGCTTCCGTTCGCCCGCATCGACAGCCTCTCCAACGGCGTGCCCACCCTCACCGTATTCGGCCACATCGGCACCCGGTGCACGGTGGAGGTCTCCTCCGATCTCGCCTCCTGGAGCGAGATCGCGTCCGG
>CAZYJB010000674.1:0-3254 GCA_964647675.1 uncultured Verrucomicrobiota bacterium
GCCACGGTCGGGAGGTGTGGTTCCTGTCGGCGCCTCAGGCCTCGCGCAATCGCGGTGGTGTCGTGATCCAAGGCTCCGCCCTGGGCTGTCACCGTCCGCCGCTTTGTTGCGGAGAGTCGGCGACCGCTCCGCTCAGAACCAGATCGCCCGAGCCACGAAACCTTCCCGGACGGGCTGGTCTCGCTGCCTTGCTTCGCGCCTTCGCGTCTTTGCGTGAGGCTCTCCGCATTGTCTTCGGATGGATCTCTCCTCAAGCGATTGCGGCGATCAGCGGGGTGCTGCTTGCCTCACTAGCCACCGGTTGCCGTCCGGACGTCGAGGCGGACACTTCCGCGACGCCGGCGGTTCCCGTCGCGGATCGCACCGTGGTCGCGACCGTGGGCGGCGTTTCGCTGTCGCGAAGTGACCTGGAGCGCGAACTGTCGCGACGCGCGACACGAGGTGTGCCGGCCGATGCGGCAACGGTGCTGGACGATCTGATCCTGCGCGAGGCGTTGATTCAACGCGCGCAGGCCTTGGGGTTGCACGAGGATCCGGAGTTGGTCCTGGCCTGGAAGCGCCTGCTCATCGCCGAACTGAAGAAGCGCGAATTGGAGCAGCCTGCCACGGGTGCCGCTCTGGCAAAGGTGGCGACACGGCCGAAGGGCGCGGAAAAGTCCGCTGCGCCGAGGGGGCGTGAGGTGGAGCAGGTTCAGGTTGCGCTGCTGCGTCAGCAGGTGGCGCCGCAACGGTCCGCTGCCATCCGCGAGTGCGCGCGCCAGCGACTCGAGGAGGCGCGCACCTTGGCCACTGAACTGCCGCCCGGCGAAACCACTTTCGGTTCCTTGGCCGCGAGCCATTCAGACGATCAGTCCACGCGTTACACAGGCGGGACAGCCGGTTGGTGGAGTGCCGCGGAATCCGAGATGCCTGCCTGCTCCGAAGTGGCGCGGTGCGTGTCCCAGCTCCGGCAGCCGGGTGAGATCGGTCCGGTGGTGGAAGCCGCGGACGGCTTCTATCTCGTGCGTCTCGTGGGCCGCCGCACCGTACAGATCGGCGATCATGCGGCGCGCGCTCTTCGACCGGAGGCGGAGGACGCAGAGGTGATGGGACGGCTGCAGCGGGAGAAGGAGTTCGAGCGGAAGGTTCGCGAGGCTGCGGTGGTGTCGGTCGATACGGAGGTCGTGCGCGCGACCGAGGCGGCGACTGGGACCGCGGAGAGGTTCGTGCGCGTGGGCCACCTGGAGGGAGGACGGTGATCGCGAGGCGGGTTGGCAGGTGGACGGGGCTCGTCTTCATGTGCCTCGCGCAAGCCGTCGCGCCAGGGGCCGCCGCGATCGGATTGGTCCTCGACGGCGGTCTTTGGGTGCTCGAAGCCAACAGGCCGTCGCAGCACGTGACGCTCTTCCTCGAGAATCACGACGACCGACCCGTGGCGGTGGGGGGCTTCGATCTGGCGCTGGAGATCGCGGATGGGGGACCGGACGGTGGCGGACGGGTGAAAGGACCGGTGATCACGGGAGTGAACCTGCTCGACGGAACGCTCTTCGACGGCCACGTGGCGCGGCCGGTGCGCGATCCCGCGAGCACCGGTCAGCAGCAGTACTGGATGCTGACCCTCCCCGTCCTTGGAATTGCCCCCAGCCTTCCCGCCCGGTCGCGCGTGCCCCTCGCGGTGTTGGAAATCGACACGACCGGACTGTTCGCCGGGGTGTTCGCCCTGAACCTCGCGGGCACCGGCCTCGGGGATTCGAGTGCGGTGGATGCCTTTGGTGTGCGCATCGTGGACTTCGAGGTCCGGGGGGGCGCCTTGCGGCTTGCGTCGCGCGTTGCAGAGGGAGCTCCCGGCGTTGGACTGATTGCGGGACTGGCGGCGCTTTGGATCCTGCGTTGGCACGTCGACCGGGATTCTGCTCCCCTCGGGCGGCGTCGGAGCCCGGGTCTTCGTTGCGATCGGGGAAGACTTCCTTGCCCATGATTCCCGCGCGAAGCCTCGCGAAGGCTGCCCTGCATGCCGAAGGGAAGTGTCCACCATTGTGACCGCTGCCAGACGCGCCTGAGCGATCAGGCCGCGGAGGGCCTTTGTGCGCGCTGCCTCGCGGCCGAGTTGTTGTCGCCGGACTATATCGGCGGGTCGGAGTCCGAAACCGGCGCCGCTGCGGAAGGAGAAGTGCTGCGGTACTTCGGCGACTACGAGTTCCTCGAAGCCCTTGCGCGCGGCGGCATGGGCGCTGTGTTCCGCGCAAGGCAGGTGAGCCTGAATCGCATCGTGGCGGTGAAGGTCCTCGTGTCCGGCGGTGCCCGGAGTGCCGCGCTCGCCAAGCGGTTCCGCGTCGAGGCCGAGGCGGCGGCGCGCCTTCAGCACCCGCACATCGTGCCCATCCACGAGTACGGGGAGTACGGCGGCGAGCCCTTCCTCAGCATGAAGTTCATCGAGGGCGCGAAATCGCTGGTGGACGCGGCGCTGCGCCCGCGGGAGGCCATCCGCCGACTTGCGGAGGTGGCGCGGGCGGTGCACTTCGCCCATCAGCATGGAGTCCTGCACCGCGACCTGAAGCCTTCCAACGTCCTGGTGGGCAGCGATGGCGTGGCGTACCTCACCGACTTCGGCCTGGCCAAGCTGACCTCGAGCGAGTTGGGACTGACGCTCACGCAGGAGACGTTGGGCACCCCGGCCTACATGGCGCCCGAGCAGGCGTCGGGGCGCACGCGCGACGTGACGGTGGCGGCGGATGTCTATGGTCTCGGCGCCATCCTCTACGAGCTGCTTACCGCGCGCCCACCCTTCGCGGGCGACACGACGGCGGCCGTGCTGCGGCAGGTGATCGAAGAAGACCCCGTGCCGCCGCGCCGCGTGCTGGCCGGCAAGAGCTCCTTTTCGGGAACGGTTGGAATCGTGGATCGCGATCTCGAGACCGTGTGCCTGATGGCGCTCGCGAAGGACCCGCCGCGACGTTACGGCTCCGCCGAAGCGTTGGCGGAGGATCTCGAACGCTGGCTGCGTCGCGAGCCCGTGGCCGCGCGGCCGGCCGGTCCCGTGGAGCGTCTGGCAAAATGGACGCGACGCCGTCCGGTCGTCGCCGCATCGCTGCTCTTTCTCGCGGTGATCGTTCTGGCGGTGACGGTGGGATCGGTCGTGATCACCCGCCGACTTGCGGCCCAGGCCGAGCGGCAGCGGCAGGAACTCGTCCGGTTCAACGTGCGCACCGCCAACGCGCTCGTGGAGCAGTTCGATGCGCTCGAGGCAGCGCGACACCTGGTGCGCGCGATCGAAC
>CAZYJB010000675.1:0-3252 GCA_964647675.1 uncultured Verrucomicrobiota bacterium
CCTTTCAGTTTCTCCACGATGGCGCGGGCCGCGTGGTCGGCGGTGGGATCGGCGGCACTGTTCTGGAAACTGGGCGCGGAGTCCTGGGGGGCGGAACTCGGCGCCAGGTTTCGGACTGCCGGGGCCGCTCCTGGCGCTCCAGAAGCCCCATCCCCACCGCGCCAAATCCGTGCGAGGGCGGCGTAGGCGACATGCCCATGATGCGCGGTCGACCGAGCGAAGCCGCCAACCGTTGTGGGCGACGGAATGGCGTGGCTCAGCATGTCTCCCGTTCGCGCGAGGGCGAGGCCGGGGCCATCGGGTCCGACCAGGAGTCGTTGGATCAGGAGGGGTGCGGTGAAGGTCGAGAAAAGAATCCAGATGGACAGGACCACGACTCCGAGAAGGCTCGATAGTCCGCGGCCGAGGGCCTGGGTGGTGGAGACATCAGCGAAGGAAGTCCCAGTGGCAATCACCTCGATCAGTCCCTCGCTAAACGTGGCGGCGAGGCCGAGTCCGACCGGCCATAGCATGATCCCGAGAATGCGAAGGAGATGCCGCAGGCCCAGTCCGCTCAATGGACGAATGGCCATGAGTGGGAAGAGCAAGGGCGAGATGCTCCAGTAGGCGAGCAGGAGCGCGCGTTGGACGCTGTAGACAAAGGCCATGACCGCCATGGCGAGCCAGGCAATCAGGGTTAAGAGGGCGAAGATGATGCCTTCGAACAAATGTCGAGTGCTGAAGATCTGGCCGAGGAAGCTCTCGTCTTCCGTCTCCTGGGCGTTCTGGGCTTCAGCCAGCTTTTCCTTGAACCGTTGGGCGACGTTCTCCGGACGAGCGGGAATGGATTTCTCCATCCAGGTTTTCACGTAGATCTGCCCTTCGTTGATCAGATCGTGGGACCGGGCAAGCAGTAGGTTCACAAGGAACATCTTCACCAGGGCCTTCATCAGCTCGAACGGCGTCGGCATGCCGTGCCAGAACTCGATGATGAATCCGATCGTGAGCAGGATGAGGGACCAGAGCAGCAGCAACCGATGAAGGTCGGCGGTCGCTTGGACGAATCCTGGAAATGTGAGCTCGAAGGCACTCATGGCCTGTTCGGATTCGGAATGCGGACCAGGGAAGTCTCCGGGGTCAGCATGTGGTTCAGTCGATCCTGCGCCTGACGGAACGCCGCCAGATGCTCTTCGCGTCGCGCCACCTCCTGTCGCTCGGCGTCGGTCTGGTTCTCGATTTGCTGAACCACCACCCGACTGGCCGCGGCATCGCGTTCGCGATCGACGGCGGACAACTCGGCATTCTGAGCCGTCAGAATTCCTTGTAGTTTCTCCACCTCCGCCATGGTGGATGCGCCGTGCAGACGGTTGAGGGTGCGTTGGACCTGCCGGCGAATCTGCTGGCGACGCAGCTCCGTGTCCTCGAGCACCTTGTCCAGGGTCATGCGGGCTTGGGTCACCGCATCAAACTTCCGGTAGGCCTCAACGGCACGAGTCATCGTGAGACCGTCGGCTCGTCGAATCACTTCACCCGGTGCGCGGTAGAGGCCCTGGGCTTGGTAGGCCAGTGCACTGGCGCCGGTGGCGACATCACGAATCTGCTGGAGGGTCTTCCCCTCACCGGTCTTATCGAGAATCTCGACCAAGTCGGTGGCCGTTTTCGGGAGAATGCTCTCCGGATCGCCCAGGCGTTGGATCTCGAGCTTGGCTTGCTCCAGTTGCTGGGTCATGAGGACGACCTCCTTGAGCGTTTGTGCCAGGACGGCTGGATCGATCACGGGCAGCTGGGCGGCGACCGGCAACGTGGCGATGAGTAGGTACATCAAGATCTTCATGTTATTCCTGGATCCGAAGAATTCGGGTGGAGGGTTTCACCAATACGCCGTCTTCGACGTGCTCGGGAATCGTCACTGGGATCAGGCGGTGGGATGTGGCGGATTCCTGGGTCCGTTGACCGTCGACGAGTTGCCAATACAAGGATTTTACGCTGTCGCCGCGACCCCGGGTGTAGCCGTCGAGGTAGGCCTCGCGTTCACGCTTTCGCTTCAACGCATGAAAGCCTTCGCTGAGAGCAACACCGCCGGCGGCGCTGGCGGCCGTAATGGCAGGGTCGCCGTCGCTGAGTTCATGGCCCAGATAACCGCCGCCGGCGCCCATGGCGGCGGCACTGAGGGGACGTTCCCAGCGGGCGCAGGCGGCCAACAGGGGCACCAGGAAAAGAATCAACAGGGTGACGGAATGCTTCATGAGGTGTGGGGTTCAGGGTTGGGTTGGGTGTACAGGGAATCGTTGAGAACGACGTACCGGGCGGTGCCGCAAATCGGTTGGCGGGCATCGGTGTGGTAGTAGAGGAACTCGCTGTACTTCGCGCCGGCCTGTTGGTCAGGTCGGGGGATCTTGAGAATGGCTTCCTGGGCCACTCGCGAGAGGCCGAGGTCGGCGCCGAGACGTTCGATGTCGCGACGGTCCCCGGTGTTGAAGATCAGCCAGGCTCGGGTGCTGCCCACCAGGGCTGCACGAATCGGGGTATCCGCGATGCGCGCGTAGGTCTGGGCGGTGGTGACGAGTTGGACGTTGAATTTGCGAAAGCTTTCAGCGAGTTCGCGAAGGATCGCTTCGGCGCCCTGGATCTCCAGGAACCGACTCAGCTCCTCCACCACGATGCGCTTCTTCATGCCGCGGGGTAGGGTGAGGCAGGTGTGGTGGAGTTGGTTGATCAGCTGGAACCCGACGACATCGGTGACGTCCTTGGCCGCTTTGGGAAGGTGTCCGAGTTCGAAATACTGAACCGCACCGGTCGCAGGGACGTTCCCCACCCCATCGAAAAGGCGGCCGTACGCCCCGTCCTCGGTCCAGGGCACGAGCAGAACGGCCAGCCAACGACTGGCTTCTTCGTCGGCGATTTCAAAGTGTTCTCGCAGGGACGAGAGTCGGAGATGCTCTTCCGGTTTCAGGTAGGCGAAGACCAGCGCCTCGACTTCCCGACCGTGCTGACTCTCGTGGTTCCGGAGTTCCTCCTCGGTGAATCCCGCCGTGATGGCATTGGCTTCTTCGGGCTTCTGCTTCTGGAATTCCCGGAACTCCAGGAACGCATCCAACAACGGGCACGCGTGATCGGCCCTCCAAAGCTGCAGGGCGAGGCTGTGACGGAGGAACGCATCCCGCTCGGGCTGGGACCATTGCCGGAGGTGCTCCTGCGCCTTGTCGGCGTAGAGTTGTTGGAGTTCGCGATCGATGAGGCCGGCTTGGCGCCGGGCTTTGTCCTCGTCCCGGG
>CAZYJB010000676.1:0-3246 GCA_964647675.1 uncultured Verrucomicrobiota bacterium
GGGTTTCGTCACCGTCGAGGGACGGCGCAGCAGCGCTTTCCACCGGGACGTGCCGTCCGTCCCGCGCCAGGAGCAGGATGCGCACCCGGTACCCCGCCGTGCCGGTGCCGGTCCCGCTCTGATGCAGCCACGCCTGGCATGCCGCGTGGTCGTAGGGATGCACGACGTCGAACAGGCTGAGCCCGTCGAGATCGCCGTCCTCATAGCCGAGCGCGCGGCGGAAGGCACGGTTGACGAAGACCAGACGCCCTTCCAGATCGAGAATCACCACCAGCTCGCGCGCGGTCTCATAGAGCTGCCGGAACTCGGAGTCATCCAACCCACCCCCCGATTTGGACGCCTCCGGCTTGGGCGCCGCCCCGGACCCGGTGGCGGGCACACCCGACGGACCCGCCTCCGGAACCGGTCCGGGGTCCGGCGAAGGCGAGCCTTGAGGGAGCGTCGCGGACGACATGGCAAACGCCTAGTACGAGAAGCCGTAGGCGGCGGAGAACAGGTGCACTTCGATCTCGTAGCGACCGTTGTATGCCGGCACCAGGTTCCCCGAGATCTCGCGGTCCTCGTAAAAGACCCGCGAGTAGGCGAGGTCGAAGCGGTGACGGCCGTTGCGGTAGCCGACGCCCGCCGCGACGGCGTGCTGGTTGGCGTCCGGGATGCTCGGCGAGTAGGTCTCGTCGGGCACGGGGGTCTCGAAATACTGGTAGCTTGCACGCAGTCGCCAGTGGTCATCCAGCCGGTACGTGGCGCTCAAGCCGGCGGTGAATGTGTCGTCCCAGTTCTGCGGAACCGCGGCGGGGATGCCGGGCAGCGCCACCGGGAGCTGCAAGGGCAGCGACTCGAAGCGCGAGAACTCAAGCCACTCGACGTTGGCCTCGACGTGGAGGCGATCGCTGAGTTCGACGCCGTATCCGACCGTGAGAATGGTGGGGAAGCGGATCTTGCTTTCGAGCGGGAGGAGGGTGTGTCCGTCCGGGACGCCCGGCGTGCTGGTGATGCGCAGGTCGCCGTCGAAGTCGATGCTCATCGGCGCGCGCAGCGTGGCGGCGAGGCGGTGGCGCGGGAGGAATTCCCAGGTGACACCGACGTTGCCGCCAAATCCGATGCCACGGGCCTGCGCGCGGATGTCGCCGTCGGGCAGGCCGGGGATTCCCGTGGTCGCCGACCACGGCGTGTACTGGCTGAGCGTGAGTTCGCCCCACATGGCGTCGAAGCCGGCGCCGATGTGGAGGTTGTCGAAGAGCCGGTAGGCCAGGGACGGGTTGGCGTTGATGGTCTTGAGCTGGACGAAGCGCGGGGCGACATAGCGCAGCGCACCGTCGGGCTCCCAGTCGATCGAGAGACCGTACGGGGTGCTGAAGCCGAGGCCGGCGGCGAGGCGGTCGCCGGCGACCGGCCCGCCCGCGAAGAAGTGGGGCAGGATCTTCCACGGATCCTCGGTGCGCGCCGTGCCGCCGAGCGGCGATTCGTACTTCACGGAGTGGTAGACGAAGGTGGGCTCGACCGCGGCCTCCCACCTCGTGAGCGAGGTCAGGTTGGCGGGGTTGTGGAACACCGCCGAAGCGTCGTCGACGAACACGATGCGGCCACCGGTGGTGCCGAGTCCGGCGGTGCCGGTGGTCGGGCTGCGGAAACCTTCGGCCGGGGCAAGCAGCGCCGCCGGCAGGAGAAACAGGGCGGTCAGTGCAGCGGGAGACACGAAAACTTCGCACACAAAATCTCGTGTCACTTTTGCTGATTCCGGTTTAAGGTCGTTGTGCCGATGAGGGAGGGGCTCCATGACTGGACGGGATGCTATGGCAGTGACCCCGTGTGTAGGCAAGCCGAGTGTGTGGCCAGCAGTGAGAATCGGGGTCGCTGACGGGGCGCCGCGCCCATTGGGAGGGTGAGGGAGTCACACTAGTTCGTTCGCGTCGAGTACCTTTGGATGTCGGCATCGGAATGAACGGCCCGAAAGAAGTCACTTTCGTACTCACGAAAACCACCGCTGAGAGAGTAGTGCGGTGGGTGGTGTGAGTGAGTGAATTCACCATGCCGAAACTAGCTAAGTGATTTCCATATATGGGACCTGGCGGTGGTGACAATCCGTTGCTGGTAAGTCGTGATCTGCTGGTGACGTGCCGGAACAGCCTGGGGGCGCCGGTGCGGGCCACGCCGGTGCGTCTCTCCCGGTACACAGCGCTGCTCGAGATTTACAATCCGCACAGCATCCTGCAGCTCTCGGAGGTGCTGGGCGAGTTCCGCATCAACATCGGCGAGCGGTGTGTGTATGCGGGGCGCGGGGTGGTGAGCAGCATCGTCAACACCGGCATCATGGTGATGTGCGAGGTCACCCTGGACGACGGGTGGCTGGACGTCGACCTGTTCTCGCCCATCGCGCAGCCGGAGCGGCTGAAGGAGGAGTTCCAGGGATTCATCAGCAACTGGCGCCGTCTGCAGTCCATCGGCCCGGGGTTCAAGGTGGCGGTGGCGGACTTCCAGATGCTGCTGACCGAGCTGAGGCGGTTCCTCGACCAGGTGGAACTCGGCGTTCGATCGGAACCGGTGGGCGTGCGGGCGGACATGGAGCGTCGCGTGCTCAGTGCGCTCGAGTTGCGCATCACCGAGGAGGCGAACGAGTGGTTTGGGAACTTCGACGCGGTGGCTGAGAGCGTGGAGCCCGAGATGCGGCCGGCACACCGCGCCTACGCGCGCCGTCAGATCCATCCGCTGGTGATGTGTTCCCCCTTCGTCTACCGCACCTTCCACAAGCCGCTCGGGTACGCGGGCGACTATGAGATGGTGAACATGATTCTGCGCGAGCCGCACGAGGGGGCGACCCTGTTCGCCAAGCTCGTCAACGCGCTGTTCCTGCAGAACCCGCCGGCGCAGGCACACCGCAACCGCATCGTGCATCTCCGCTCGCGCCTGCTCGACGAGACGATACGCCTGGCGTCCAAGGGGCGCCGCGCGCGCATCTTCAATCTCGGGTGCGGTCCGGCGCGCGAGGTCCAGCTCTTTATGTCCGAGAACCCGGAGTCGGACCATGCGGACTTCATGCTGGCCGATTTCAATTCGGAGACGCTGTCGTTCGCGCGTTCGCAGTTGGAAGAGATCCGCGCGCGCCACGGGCGCGCGACCGGGTTGAACTTTGTGGAGAAATCGATCCACCAGCTGCTCAAGGAATCGCTGCGCGGGTCGGAGGCGGAAGCTGGCGGCGGCTACGACATCGTCTATTGCGCGGGGCTGTTCGACTCCGTCTCCGACCGC
>CAZYJB010000677.1:0-3245 GCA_964647675.1 uncultured Verrucomicrobiota bacterium
GGGCGGTCGGCGCCGGCATGGGCGCCCTCGGCTTCGACCAGCGCCCGCGCGAATTGGCCGACCTCCTGGCCTGCGCCGCGGTGGGGCAGTCCCGCCTCATGGCCCTCTACGAGAGCCTCTTCCGCCATTACGGACTCAGTGTGGGGCAGGTCCTGTTGACCCACGACGACCTGGCCAACCACGCGCGCCATCTCAACGCGCGCAACACCCTGCGCAAGTTGCTCGAACGCGGGATCGTGCCGATCATCAACGAGAACGACGCGGTATCGGTCACCGAGCTGAAGTTCGGCGACAATGATCGGCTCTCCGCGTTGGTCGCCTGCCTTCTGCCGGCGGACCTCCTCGTCATCCTCACCACCGCGGACGGGTTGATCGAAGGCTTTGGTGGATCCGACGCGCGCCGGCGTTCGGTGGTTGAGCGCATCGACGCCTCCATCGAAGGCATGGCGGGCGGCACGCGCAGCGCGACCGCCGTGGGCGGCATGATCACCAAGATCCTCGCCGCGAAAGTCGTGGCGCGCGCCGGCATCCCCCTGGTCATCGCTCCCGGGCACCGGTTCGATGTCCTGCCACGCATCCTCGACGGCGAGGATGAGGGGACGCTCTTCCTCCCGTTGCCCGGACGCCTCATCGCGCGCAAGCGTTGGATCGCCTTCTTCCAGCCCGTGGCCGGCAGTCTCGAGATCGATGATGGCGCGGTCCGCGCCCTCCGTGAACAGGGACGGAGCCTGTTGGCGCCTGGTGTTCGCGCGGTGAACGGCGACTTCGTGGCGGGCGAAGTGGTCTCCATCCGCGACCTCGAGGGACGCGAGTTGGCGCGGGGCATCGCGCGCCGATCCGCCGCCGAACTGAATGCGTCCCGCGTTACCGGCGAGGCCGTCCACCGCGACGATTTGGTCGTGCTGTAGGCGGACGCCGCTCCGCGCGCGGATGGATGTCGCCGGAAACCGATTCGAATCATGCCCAAGCCACCCTCACGTCGACTGCCGCCGATCCGGCAACTGATCCAGCTCATGGCCACGCTGCGTTCGCCGGAGGGCTGCCCCTGGGACCGCGAGCAGGATCATCAGACCCTGCGATTTCACGCGATTGAAGAGGTGTACGAGCTGATCGATGCCGTCGAAGCCCGCGACGATCATGAGATGGCCGAGGAACTCGGCGACGTGCTGTTGCAGGTCGTCTTCCATTGCCAGCTCGCGCAGGAACGCGGCGCCTTCGACTTCGACGCCGTGACCCGCCGGTTGGTGGAGAAGCTGGTGCGGCGGCATCCGCACGTGTTCGGAGACACCCGCGTGCGCGACGTGGACCAGGTTTGGGCCAACTGGGACCGCATCAAGCGCGCGGAGAAGGAGGGCACCCGCCATGCCCGGCCCTCGGCTTTCGACGGGATCCCGCGCCATTTGCCGGCGCTGCTGCGCGCCGAGAAGCTGGTGAAGAAGGCGCGCAAGTCGGGCGCCGCGACCGTTCCCGTTCCCGCGCCGACCCAGGCGCGACCGCACACGCGCCGGCAGGTCGCCTCCGAACTCTTCGAACTCGCGGCGCTGGCGCAGGCGCGCGGTTGGTCGGCTGAGGACCTGCTGCGCGGCGAGACCCGGCGGCGCGAACGCACGTGGCGCGCGGCGGAGAAGCGCCGTGCACGGACCGCGTGATGGTGATGGGTGACTCACGCCGCGTTTTTCCTGAAAGATTCCGGCGCGTCGACACGTTCTCCGGGCCAAGGAGGTCCGATGCGAATGCGACGATTGAAGGTCCCCGCGGAGCAGATGTGTGGCTGCTACCATTGCGTCTCGCGCGTGGTGGGGAGACAGCCCGTGTTGACCGAGGAAGTGCGCGATCACTTCGTGAGCCTGATGCGCGAACACGAGGCGATGTGTCAGGTGGAGGTGCTGACCTATTGCGTGATGCCCGACCACTTTCACCTGCTGGTGCGTGTGCCGCAACGTCCGGCGCGCCTGCCGTCCGCGGAGGAGATCGTGGGTCGGATCGAGGGGCTCCTGGGCCGCCGCGCGGCGATGCCTCTGCGCCTGGCCCTGCGTTCGTTCCGTCGCCGTCGCGATGAGGAAGGCGAACATTCATGGCTCGCAGGTCTGCATGAGCGCATGTGGGACGTGAGTCTCTTCATGAAGCTCCTGAAGCAGCGGTTCACGCAATGGTACAACCGCCGGCAGGATCGCAACGGCACACTCTGGGAGACGCGGTTCGACAGCGTGCTGGTCGAATCGGCCGGTCCCGCCCTCCTGGCCATGGCGGCGTACATCGATCTCAATCCCGTGCGCTCGGCGCTGGTGGCGGATCCGCGCGACTATCGATGGAGCGGCTATGGCGAGGCCGTCACCGGCCAGGCCCGCGCGCGGGAGGGCTTGCGGTCCCTGGTCTCCATGGCCCAGCGCGAGCGTGCCGTGGACGAGGCGCAGGCCTTGGACGTCCTGCGATCCCACATGGTGCCGGCTTCAACCGCGGCGTCGGCGGTGATGGCCCACGATGCGCCGGACGGACCGGCAGTGTCGGCGAGCGCGGCTCCCGACCGCGGCGCGCTGCTGAAGCGCCTCGAGGCCGAGGGCCGGCTTCCGATGCCGGAGTTCCTGCAGTGCCGGGTGCGGTACTTCTCGGAGGGCGGCGTGCTCGGGAGCCGCGCGTTTGTGGAGGAGATCTTCCGCCGGAAGCGCGACCGGGTCGGCCCCCGGCGCAAGACGGGCGCGCGCCAGGTGTCGGGGCTGCTCGGGCCCTCTCTGTTCACCGTGCGGGATCTGCGTTCGGCGGTCTTCGGGTGAGCAAACAGATGGCCCGGGCCGGAAAATCCGCGCTTGCATGTGCCGTTTCAGGGCCTAGCTTCGCCCACCCTCGCCCGGCCCTCGGCCCGCGAAGGAGATTCAACGACCTGACTGTTTTATGGCAATTTCGGCAAATGACATGCGCCGCGGGATGGCGATCGATTACAACAACGACATCTGCGTCGTGCTCGAGACACAGCATCGCACCCCCGGCAACCTGCGCGCCTTCGTCCAGGCCAGCCTGCGCAGCGTCCGCACCGGTAAGTCCATGGATGTGCGGTTCTCATCCGCTGAAAAGGTCGAGGTGATTCCACTCACCACCTACAAGATGGAGTTCAGCTACAAGGATGGTGAGGACTATGTTTTCACCAATCCCGAGACCTACGACACGGTCAACCTCACGCCCGAGATCGTGGGGGAAGGGAAGAACTACCTCATCGAAAACCAGGTGGTGACGGTGACCTTCGTCGGTGA
>CAZYJB010000678.1:0-3243 GCA_964647675.1 uncultured Verrucomicrobiota bacterium
TACGCCGTCACCGGCCGCCCCGAGTGGTCGCTGGCCCGCACGTTGGGCCGGTTTGGCGGCACGACCGTCCTGCTCGGAGCCGCCACGCTTCTGGCGCTCCCCCTGGCGCTGCCCGTCCCGCGGTCCGCCATCGCGGCGATGGCCACCTTGGGCCTGCTGGGCGTGGTTTCAGCCGAGTGGCTCGAGCGCCGCTCGTGGACCGCCCGGCCAGGCAAGCCCTCCGCCCAGCGCCGTGCTCAGCTCGCGCACGGGCCCTTGCAAAGGACCTGGCGCTGGCGCGGCGTGGCGGCGGGGTTCGGACTGGCCGCGCTCTGGGCTGCCCCGGCCGGCGGCACGCCGGATTCTCAGGCGTTTCTTTCCCTCATCGCGCTGGGCGCGCTGTTCGCCTCGGCACTGCTGGAACGCACCCTGTTCTTCAAGGGCTCCGCACCTGATCGGATGCCAGGAGGTTTTGCCGCATGACTCCCATTCCGACTGGCACCGGTGAATCCTTGGATGACGCACCGACCACGCTCTGGTTGCGCCGCGACGGGCCGATGACCCGGGAGCTCGCGCGCGGTCGCGTCGGCCCCATCCCCAGCCAGATCCCGCAACGTCTGACGCCCGACGCGGTGGTCGACGCCATCTGCGGCTTCTGTTCGACCGGCTGCAACCTGCGCGTGCACACCCGCGAGGGCCGCCCGGTGAATCTCACGCCGGACCCCACCTACCCGGTCAACCTCGGCATGGCCTGCCCCAAGGGTTGGGAGGCCCTCGCGCCCCTGACGGCGCCCGACCGCGCCACCCACCCGCTGCTGCGTCAGGCGGACGGGAATCTCGAGCGGGTGGGATGGTCGACCGCCATCCACACGCTCTGCACGCGTTTCCGTGATCTTCAGCAGCGCCACGGTCCCGACTCCATCGCCTGGCTCGGGACGGGTCAGATTCTCAACGAGGAACTCGCCCTCCTCGGTGCCGTGGCCAAGTTCGGCATGGGCATCCGGCACGGGGACGGCAACACGCGCCAGTGCATGGCCACCGCCGTCGCGGCCTACAAGCAGAGCTTTGGCTTCGACGCGCCGCCCTACACCTACGCCGACTTCGAGGCGTCCGATGTCATCGTTCTCGTTGGCTCCAACCTCTGCATCGCGCACCCGATCCTCTGGCAGCGCGTGCTCCAGAATCCGGGGGCTCCCGAGATCCTGGTCGTCGATCCGCGTCGCACCGAAACCGCCGCCGCGGCGACGCAGCACCTCGCGCTTCGTCCGAAGAGCGACCTCGCGCTTCTCTATGGCCTCGCCCATCTCCTGATCGAACAGGGCCGCGTGGATCGCGCCTACGTGGCCGCCCACACCACGGGCTTCGAGGATTTCGCCTCCTTCGTGCGTGCTTTCACACCCGACCGCGTCGCCGCCGAGACCGGACTGACCGTCGGCCAGATTGTGCGCGCGGCGAACACCATCGCGCGCGGCAAGGCGGTGAGTTTCTGGTGGACCATGGGAGTCAACCAGGGCCATCAGGCCACCCGCACTGCGCAGGCCATCATCAATCTCGCGCTGATGACGGGGAACATCGGACGCCCGGGCACGGGCGCCAACTCCATCACCGGTCAGTGCAATGCGATGGGCAGCCGGCTCTTCAGCAACACGACCAACCTCCTGGGCGGCCACGACTTCACCAACCCCCAGCACCGGCAGCGCATCGCGTCCTCGTTGAACCTGCCGGACTCCTGCATCCCCGACCGGAATTCCTGGGCCTACGACCAGATCGTCGACGGCATCGAGAACGGTTCGATCCGCGGGCTCTGGGTGGTCGCCACCAACGGCGCACATTCGTGGATCGACCAGTCCCGCATGCGACGCCTGCTGGGCAAGCTCGAGTTCCTGGTGGTCCAGGACATGTTCCACTCCACCGAAACCGCGCAGCTCGCGCACTTGATGCTGCCAGCCGCGGGATGGGGCGAGAAGCAGGGCACCTTCATCAACTCCGAACGGCGCATCGGCCTGGTTCAAAAGGCCGCGCAACCGCCGGGCGAGGCCCTGAGCGACTTCAACATCGTGCGCCTCGTCGCCGAGGCCTGGGGTTGCGGCGAGCAGTTCCGCGAATGGGCCAGCCCGGAGGCGACGTTCCGGATCCTGCAACGGTGCTCGACCGGCCAGCCGTGCGACATCACCGGAATCGGCGGCTATGACCAACTCGCCGCGGAAGGCGGGGTCCAGTGGCCGTTCCCGAAGTCGGACGATCCCACTGCACGCCCCGCGACCGAGCGGCGCCTTTTCGCCGACGGCGGTTTTTACCACGCCGATGGCCGCGCGCGTTTTCACTTCGAGGCACCGGTTCCGCCCCCCGAGGTGCCGAGCGGCGAGTTCCCCTTCGTGCTGCTGACCGGCCGTGGCACGTCGGCGCAGTGGCACACGCAATCGCGCACCGCCAAATCCGACATCCTGCGGCGGCTGGCGCCCCCGAGCGTCTATGTCGAGGTGCACCCGCGGGACGCACGACGGCTTGGAATCAACGACCGCGCGGCCACGCGCGTGCGCTCGCGCCGCGGCGAGATCATCGCCACCGCCTTCGTCACCACCTCCGTGCCGGAGGGCTCGGTGTTCCTGCCCATGCACTACCCGGAGGTCAATCAACTGACCTTGCAGGTCGTGGACCCGCACTCGCGCCAGCCCTCCTACAAGCATTGCGCCGTCGCCCTCGTTCCCGTGGGCGATTCCGGCGACCGCCCGCGACGCGACGCATGAACAACACGATTTCACAGGGGACATTGGAGACGTCAGGTCCCAACCCGGCTTGCCCGCATTCAACCTTGGGGAACCGGTTCCTCCCCTTCGCCTGCCGTGCGGCCCGTCGGTTCCGTGTCCCCTGTGCGCTTTTCGACTCCCACCCCCCCCTTCGACGATGAACGCCGCCTCCTTGCCGCCGCCACCGCCGTCCACCTCGTTCTCCGCCGAGCAGAAGGAGTTCCTTGCCGGGCTCATGGCTGGCATCGCGCAGCGGCGCGCCTTCCCGTATGTGGGCGTCGAACCCACTTCGGGACTGCTGACCGGCGATCCCGCAGCCGGTGGCGCCAACCTCGCTGATCCGCCCGCCGCCGCGGAGGAAACCATCCACGGCACGCCCATCTCCGAAGTGACCAAGCAGGAGCTGTGGAAGCGCGAACTCCACGGCCTCGATGCCTGGGACCGCCTGCTCGAGCACTCCGAACAGAACCGGTTTCCGGATGAGGCCGACACCTTCCGCTTTGCCAAGGCAGGTGTT
>CAZYJB010000679.1:0-3236 GCA_964647675.1 uncultured Verrucomicrobiota bacterium
GCGGTCCATCGAGGGGAATTACCGCGTCCTGGTTGTGGCGGACGCCACGAACCTGGTTGCGGAAGGCGTGGACGTCGGAGCAAACGTGGCGGCCTCGGGAGTCGTGGCGATCGCCCTGCAGCCTTACGCCGACCTCGAGGTCGTGAGGATCGAAGCGCCTCCCTTGCTGGTGGGGGATCCGGTCGATTTGACCCTGACCTGGGCGGTCGCGAATCGCGGCACCGGCCCTTCGCTGGTCGGTTCGTGGAGCGACCGGGTGGTGCTCTCGACCGATGGGATCCTGGGTAATCGCGACGATCTCGTGCTCGACACGATCGTCCACGATGGCGCGCTGCCGGTCGGCCTCGAGTATAGCGTGACCCGTGTCTTCGCACTGCCCGCGGCCCTTCAGGGGCGGTTCACGGTGTTCGTCGAGACCGACGTGACTGACGCCGTGTTCGAGCACACCAACGTACGTCCGAATGCCACCGCCAAGGCGCCCCTGGACGTCGTTCGCATTCCTTACGCGGATCTGACCGTGGACGGCGTGACGGTGGAGGCGCTGGACGCCGCAGTGGGCTTCCGCAACGGCGCGCCCATCCGGGTGACATGGGTCGTCTCGAATGTGACCCCGAACGGCATCGGCGCCACCAACGTCACGACCTGGAGCGATCTGATCTCGATTGGAGCGAGTCCGGACGGCGCAGGGTTGTCGCGGGTTGGCAGCCTGACTCACTTCGGGGCGCTGGGGCTCGGGGAGTCTTACACGGCGTCGATTGAGTTCAACCTGCCGCTGTCGGCAGCGGGCCCGCAGTACCTGTATGTCGGTACGGGCGGCCCGTTCGAGTTCCTCTACACCACCAACAACAGCCGCCGGTCGCAGCCGATCCAGGTGGTCTATGTCGCGCCGCCGACCGGTGACCTTACCGTGGACAGCGTGCGCGCGCCGTCCGCGGCACTGGACGGCGATTCCATCGATGTCACCTGGACGGTACGAAACTCCGATGCCACCGGCGACGCGGTAGCGGGATCGTGGGTGGACACCCTCTATCTGGCGCCGGACGGCGACTTCGGCCGCGCGACACCGCTGGCGTCCTATCGGCAGGCCGAAGTGCTCGAGGCAGGGCGGACCTATACGCGGACCGAGCGCGTCACCCTGCCCATTCACATTCAGGGACTCTATCAGGTGTTTGTACGCACCGATGACGCGGGCGCGGCTTCGGGTGGTGAAATTCGGGAGGATCTCGAGACGAACAATCTTCGCGCCGCCGAAACTGGCACCACCGTGGCGCTGCGCACCCGTCCCAACTTGCAGGTGACGCAATTGGTCGCGCCGGTGCGGATCACGAGCGGCGGCGTGATCGACATCGAGTTCACGGTGACCAACACGGGAACAGCCGCCACGCCCACGGGCGGTTCGCGGTGGATCGACTACATCTACCTCTCGAGTTCGACCCAGCCCACCGGACTGCTCCTGGGAGCGCTGCCCAACGGGAGTGCCCTCGCTCCCGGCGAGGCCTACACCACACGCGCGAGTTTCACGATCCGGCGGGAGGCGGCGGGAGAGTACTTTGTTGTGATCGCTGCCGACGGTACCCGTGGCGTGGACGAGTATCAGGGCCGCGACGGGCGGGGTCAGGTCATCGGCGAGATCGACAACTCGCGTGCGGCCCCCTTGTTCGTGGACGTCACACCGGTGCCGCCGCCCGATCTGGTGGTGCAGTCGGTGACGGCGCCGCTCGACACCTTCGACGGCAGCAGCATCACCGTCCGCTACCGCGTCGCCAATCTGGGTGCTGGGCGCACGGGGGCCTCGGGTTGGACCGACAGCGTGTGGCTGGTCCCCGACGCAAGTCGGCGCCCGGGCAGGATGGGCGACATTCTGCTAGGGAGTGTGGGCCATTCGGGCGCGCTCGACGTGGGCGCGTTCTACGAAGGCACCGCCAACGTCCGCATCCCGTTGCTCGACCAAGGAGGAACCTATTACTTGCTGGTGTGGGCAGACTCCGGGGACTCCGTTTTTGAGTTGGCGTTCGACACAAATCTCAATCCGTCGATCCCCAACGATCTCGAGAGCAGCAATCTGCGTGCGACTCCGGTGACCGTGATTCCCACGCCGCCTGCGGATCTTGAAGTGGTATCGGTGGAAGGCCCCACCTCAGCCCGGGGCGGGGAGCAGGTCACGCTTCGTTACACCGTGGCCAATCGCGGATCTGCCCGCACCGATGTCGATCGCTGGGCCGAACTCATCTACCTCTCGCAGGATGGTACCCTCGACCGGTCCACGCTCGTCTTCGGCCTGCCGCACTTCGGCGCCCTCGAGATCGGTCAATCGTACACCGAGACGGTCACCTTCACGCTGCCGCCATCTGCCCGTGGATCGCATTTCATCGTTCAGACCAATGGTGATCCGAACCGACTCGCGACGTCGGACACCTCGTTGCTCGACCAGATTGCCGGGATCATCCAGCGCGCGGAAGAACGGTTGGGCAAACCCATCGCTGAGGCGCGCGGCGCCGACCTCAACAATCTCGGGCGAAGCGATCTCCTTCGCATCCTGACCGGCGACGGTCAGTCGGGTCCGAAACTGGTCTTCGAACGCGGCCTCACCGCGAATAACACGAAGTCGACGCCGTCGGTCGTGACCGACGTCCCCGCCGATCTCGTCGTCACTTCGATCTCGGTGCCGGTCACCTCGTTCTCCGGCGAACCCGTCCAGGTTTCGTGGACCGTCCGCAACGACGGAATCCATCCGGTGTGGTCGGGCACGCAACGGTGGACCGATTACCTGTTCATCTCGCCCGATCCGACCTTCATCTTCGAACGGTCGTCGTTGGTCGGATCCCAGGTCCACGTGCAGACTGCGCCGCTGGCGCCGGGACAGAGTTACACCGCGACGGCGCAGGTGAATGTACCGGGTGGCGTGGAAGGAAAGTGGTACGTGCACGTCTTCACCGCCGTGACGGTTGGCCGGTTTGGACCCTCCATCGGGGCTACCTCACCGGGTAGTTATCCGGACTGGCCGGAGTACTTCCGCAATTACCCGTGGGAGTCTCCGGATCGCGCCAACAACTCGCGCAGTTCGTCGGCTGTCGAGGTCACGTATCGGGAGGCCGATCTTCGCGTCACTCGGATCAGCGCGGTGCCCAGTCCGTCCAGCTCCGGCGGCTTCGTCACTGTTTCGATGACGATCACGAATGCCGGCACGCGCGCGACGCGCACCGATGTGTGGTCGGACCGGGTGTATCTCTCACTCG
>CAZYJB010000680.1:0-3232 GCA_964647675.1 uncultured Verrucomicrobiota bacterium
GAACGGTCATAAGACTTGCTGCTCGGTTGTGGGGATCAACACCGAACTTGCTAATTACCAACCCAGCTCGATCGGCCTCAACCGAGCAGCTGGAGGGTGAGCACCTGAGCCACGAGGATGCGCAGCAGCATGGTCAGCGGGTAGACCGTGGCGTAGGCAAAGGTCGGCGCGTCGGAGCGGTTCATGCCGGTGGCGAAGGCCAGGGCGGGCGGGTCGGTGAGACTGCCGGCCAGCAAGCCACACAGATGCGCGAAGGGCAGGCGCGCCCAGCGGCGTCCGAGCCAGGCGACCACGAGGAGCGGGAGGACGGTGATGAGGAAGCCGAGACCCATCCAGACGAAGCCGGCGCCGGAGGCGAGGGTTTCGGCGAAGTGCGCGCCGGACGCGAGGCCAACGCAGGCAAGGAAGAGCGTGAGGCCGAGTTCGCGGAGGGCGAGATTCGCATTGAACGGCATGTGCCAGATGACCGGGCCGATCTGGCCGAGGCGGCTGATGATGAGCGCCACGACCAGCGGTCCGCCGGCCAGCCCGAGACGCAGGGGCACGGGGAGTCCGGGGAGACTGACCGGGTAGAGCCCGACGAGGACGCCGAGGGCGATGCCGACGAAGATGGCGAGGAAGTTGGTCTGGTTGAGGGCGCGCGCGGAGTTGCCGAGACAATGCTCGGCACGGCGCAGGTCTTCGTCGCGGCCGACCACCTGGACGATGTCGCCGAACTGGAGGCGGAGACCGGGCGTGGCGGCAAGTTCGACTTCGCCGCGGCTGAGGCGCGTGAGCGTGACCCCGAACCTTGCTGGCAGCGCGAGTTGCTCGAGCGACTGGCCGAGCACCTCGCGGTGGCTCACCACGACGCGGCGGGTGGTGACCTCGCCGGGAAGTTGCGTGAGATCGGCATCGGAGTCGCGACCGACGATGAGGCGGAGCCGGTCGAGGCTTTCGCGGGTGCCCACCGCGAGCAGGTGATCGCCGGGGTGCAGACGCAGATCGGGGCGGGCGGAGAGGACCGCGCCCTGGCCAGCGGGTTGCACGCGCGAGATGGTGACCCCGAGTTCGCGCAGGCCGGGGAGATCAGCCAGTGCGATCTCGTTCAGGTTGGTGTTCTCCACCACGAACGTGCCGCGGGTGAGCCGTGGACGCGCGGCATTCTGCTCAGCCTCGAGCCGGGCGGCCTCCTTTTCCGGGTCGATGCGGCCGAGCGTGCGCACGAGGATCATGACCAGGATCAGGCCGGCGATACCGCCGGGGTAGGCGACGGCGTAACCCATGCCGGCGGCGGAGACAGCGGCCGGCGAGGCCGCGACACTCTTGAGCGCCTCCTGCGCGGCGCCGAGAGCCGGCGTGTTGGTGGTGGCGCCCGCGAAGACCCCCATCATCGCCGCGAGATCCTGTTTGAAGGCGATCCCGAGGCCCACCGTGAGCGCCGCTCCCAGACCGACGATGAGGGTGGCGAGGACGTTCATGCGGAACCCTTCGCGGCGCAGCGAGGCGCCGAAGCCGGGGCCGACCTGCATGCCAATGGTGTAGACGAAGAGGATCAGGCCGAAATCACGCACGAACCCCAGCGTGCCGCGATCGATCTGGAAGCC
The DNA here is from genome assembly GCA_964647675.1 of uncultured Verrucomicrobiota bacterium. GTDB lineage: Bacteria > Verrucomicrobiota > Verrucomicrobiia > Limisphaerales > CAIMTB01 > CAIMTB01. The sequence continues at coordinate 1,587 of CAZYJB010000680.1, forward strand.
GAGGTGTCCGAAGAGCAGACCGGCGAAGAGGACGCCGGCGGCGCCCAGGCCGATGCCGCGCACCTTGACGCTGCCCAGGGCGAGGCCGCTGACCGCGATCAGGCTGAGAGTGAGCACGGCGCTGGCAACGGGTTGGGAGGCCTGAAGTTGGGTCAGCCAGTTCATGAAGACGCGGCGGGTGGGAGGAGGCACCGGCGCCAGCCGCTGTGGGTAGCCGATGGAGCCCGGCGCTCAAAGCGCAAACTCGACAGCGCCCCAGAGCCCGTCCGAAAAGTGAACAGGATCCCCACTGACTTTTCGGACGGGCTTAGCAGGCGGCCAGGTCCCATAGCTTCCTTTACTCTTCTCCCCCGGTCGGCTCTCCGCGCGGCGTCGGGATTCCTGACATCCTGCTGCCGTCTACGAATGAATCGCCCAACCCGCTAATGATCAATTCTTGGCGGCCCGAACATCCTCGTTATCAGCCTTCGTCGACGATCGTTTCCGTCGGATCTCCTTACACTCCACACCCCTCCGACTCCAGCAAACAGATCACAGTTAACTAATTCAAGTCATAAACACTTCTTAAATCGAGGGTTTCATCAGGAATCATTAGAACTTGCTGTTCTAGCACATTAATTGCTTCCGATTCGTTGTCCCCTGACACCACCCCCAATGAAATCCATCATCACGTCCCTGCCCTTGGCGCTGGTCGGATTGACGCTCACGGGCCTTAACGCTTCGGCCGGTCTCATCGGCAGCACGACCTACAACGGTCATACCTACGAGCTTTGGGAGGCGCCAGGCATGGCCTGGAAGGATGCCCGCGACGCAGCCGCGGCCAGCGGCGGACATTTGGCCACCCTGACCGATGCGGCCGAAACGGCGGCCGTGTACGGTGCCCTGATCGGCAACGGGTTCTTCACGACGACCGGCCTGTACGAGGGCCAGGCGTGGCTGGGCGGCTACACGGCCGATCTCAGTTTCTCCACCACCGACCCCAATAACTGGGCGTGGGTCACGGGTGAGCCTTGGAATGCCTTTGCCGCCGGGAACTTCGGTTCGGGTGAACCCAACGGTGACTCGTCCGGCCTCTCCATCAACCGCTTCGGAACCTCGGAGTGGAACGATGAAGGCGGCTATACGGGCGGATACATCCTTGAACGCGGTCCCTCGGTTCCTGACAGCGGATCTGCCGTCTCCCTGCTCGGGCTCGGATTGGCCTTGGTTGCGTCGGTGGTCCCGCGTCGTCAGCCGCGCTGATTGTCGACTGCCCGAAATCCCGCGACACCTCCCTCCAGGTCACGCCCGCGAGGTGGCTGTTCCAGCCCGCGCGGGCGTCCTCGCCGCGAATTCTCCCATCCCCGTTCCCGCGGTCGCAAAGCATCCAGCGCCCCGCGGAGGCGTGGACGCCGCAATTTTCCGCGTGCCGCTCTCGTGTTAGCCTTCGTAGGCTCCACGCATGCAACAGACCCCGACCGTCCCCGTTCCCACTGCTGGCGTTTGCACCGCCCCGGCACCTGCCCTGAGCCTCGCGGCACTCGCTCTCGCCACGGCCCTATCTGCTTCCGCCGCTGCTGTGCCCGAAGGCATCTGGGTGCGGTCCGGCTTCCAACTCTCCGTGGCCGTCGACGGTATCAAGTCCCCGCGCTTCCTGGCGACCAGTC
>CAZYJB010000681.1:0-3228 GCA_964647675.1 uncultured Verrucomicrobiota bacterium
GCGGCCGTCGCGGGTGCGCCCGTCACCGACTGGCTCGACTACGACACCCATTACACCGAACGCTATCTCGGAGTGCCCGGTGCGGGAGACACGGTGTACCCCGCCAACTCGTTGCTCGACCTCGCGCCCAGACTTGAGCGCCCGCTGTTGCTGATCCATGGCACCAGCGACGACAACGTGTTCTTCCGGCATTCGCTGAAACTCGCCGAGGCCTTGTTCCGGTCGGGGCGCCCCTTCGAGATCCTGCCGTTGCCCGGGCTGACCCACATGGTGCCCGACCCGGTGGTGATGGAGCGGCAGTGGCGACGGACCGCGGAATTCTTCCGCAAGCATCTGGTCCACTGACGGGGCTGGTTTTGGCACGCGGGATCAGGGAGGGTCCCGCCATGTTTTCCCGGATCCGGTGCTTGGAGGCGGCTGCCCTGATGGCGGCCGGTGTGTGGGGTGCGATCCCGGTGGTCGCCGAGGAATTGCGCACCTTCAGCAAGGTGCAGTTGCACGATCAGTTCTGGAGTGAGGGGGCCAACTTTGGCGACCTCAACCGCGATGGGAAGAACGACCTCATCGCCGGGCCATGGTGGTGGGAGGGACCCGATTTCAAGACACGCCACGAGTACGCGCCGGCCACGGCCACCTTTGCCCTCAAGCTGGGGCCGATGACCACGGTCACCGTGCCTGGCTTCGAAGGGTTCCTCGGCCGGGAGAACCGGTATTCGGACAACTTTTTCGCGTGGGCGCAGGACTTCAACGCCGACACCTGGCCTGACATCCTGATCGTCGGATTCCCCGGCAAGGGAACGGCCTGGTACGAGAATCCGAAGGGCCGCGACGGCCACTGGGTGCGGCATGAGATCTTCTCCCAGACCGACAACGAATCGCCGACCTTCACCGACCTCACCGGCGATGGGAAACCCGAGCTGGTGTGCATTACCGCCGGGCGTTACGGCTACGCATCGCCCGACTGGTCGCATCCCGCCAAGCCCTGGGTGTTCCATCCCATCAGTCCCGCCCGCAAGTACGGCAACTTTACGCACGGCATGGGCGTGGGCGACGTGAACGGCGATGGGCGCCGCGATCTGATCGAGAAGGACGGCTGGTGGGAACAGCCGGCCAGTCTGGCGGGGGACCCGGAGTGGACCTTTCACGCGCAGCCCATGGGGACGGGAGGGTCGCAGATGCACGCCTATGACGTGAATGGTGACGGTTTGAGCGACATCATTACCGGGCTTGCGGCGCACGGTTTTGGACTCGCCTGGTACGAGCAGTACCGCGAGGGCGGGCGGATCAAGTTCCGCGAGCATATCCTCATGAACAAGGAGCCGTCGGAGAACCGTTACGGTGTAAAGTTCTCCGAGCTGCACGCCATCGAGGTGGTGGACATGGATGGCGACGGGTTGAAGGACATTGTGACGGGCAAGCGCTTCTGGTCGCACGGGCGCACGGGCGATCCGGATCGCAACAGCGCCGCCGTGCTTTACTGGTTCAAGCTCGTGCGCGGCGCGGGTGGTTCTGTGGATTATCTGCCGTACCTCATCGACGCGGAATCGGGGGTCGGCACGCAGGTGGTGGCGGCGGATCTCAGCGGTGATGGATTGCCCGACATCGTGGTGGGCAACAAGCGCGGCGCGTTCGTCTTCCGGCAGGAGCGCAAGACCGTGACGCGCGAGGAATGGGAGAAGGCGCAACCCAAGGTGGGCGGGGGCGGACCCGCCGCGGCGCGCTGAGGGTCAGCGGGCGCTTGAAGCGTCTGCTAAGGAAGGTGCGGCGTGTTGTCGCGATTCCAGCGGCGCGCCACCCGTTCCTTCGAGCCGCGGTCCGGCACCAGTTGGGCGGCGAGGTCGGTACGGCGTTCCGCGGTGACGTGGCCGTCGGCGAAGAGGATGTTGGCGCGGCGATTGTGGTGGTCGAGCGGCCATTGGCGTTCCTCGTACATGCCGATGAAGCCGCTCCAGTCGGGGTCGCCCTTGCGTTTGAGGTCCCAGTTGCTGTCGCCGAGCACGATGAACTCCGTGGGATTGAGTACGGCGGAGGGCTTGGTTTCGCCGTACTGCGGATCGCCCTTGTAGACCCCGAGTCCCTGGTTGGGGGAGAGGCCTGCGTAGGCGCCCCAGACATTGTAGCCGTAGCTCATGAAGCTGCGACCGCCGGGCGTGAGGCGCACTTCATCGGCGAGGTAGCCATCGCCGGCGGGCAGGCCGCTGCCGAAGGTGACCGTCCACTGCGCCTTGGCTGGCGCAGACGGGCACTTAAAGACATCGACATTTCGGCCGGTGCCGATGTGCTCGCGCAGTTGGGAGGGCCAGATCCAGGAATTGTTCCGGTTCGGGTCGATGCCGACGGGGAAGTGGTCGTGATCGTCGGCGAAGGTGAGCAGCGCGATGCCCATCTGCCGCAGGTTGCCGATGCACTTCACCGCGCCGGCCTTGGCCTTGGCGCGCGCGAGGGCGGGAAGGAGCATGCTCGCCAGGATCGCGATGATCGCGATGACCACCAGGAGCTCGATGAGCGTGAAGCCACGCCGCGGCACACAGGCTGCGGGAAACTTCAGGGTGGCGCACCCGCGCCCGTGAACGGGGAAGAAGGGGGTGCGCATCGGGCAGGTTGGGAAGCGGTTCAGGTGATCGACAGCGCGGATGAGCTGTCACCGAAGGCGTCCACCGGCGTGCCCATGCATTCCAACATGGAGACGTAGAGATTGCAGAGCGGCGTGCCCTTGGGGGACGGGATGTGGCGGCCGGACTTGATGCGCCCGCCGCCGCGTCCGGCGAGCAGGATGGGCAGGTTCGACGGATCGTGGCGGTTGCCGTCCGACATGCTGGAGCCAAACAGCACCATGCTGTTGTCGAGCAGCGTGCGGTCGCCTTCGCGGACGGCCGCCAGCTTCGACATGAAGTAGGCGAGTTGCTCGGTGTGCCAGCGGTTGATCTTCGAGTAGGGCTCGAACTTGTCGGACTTGTCCTGGTGATGGCTGAACTCGTGATGGGAACCGTCGGTGCCGGGCACGAGCTTGCCGAAGTTCTTTCCCGAAACGTCGTTCGCGAACATGAACGAGCTGATGCGCGTCGAGTCGGTCCAGAAGGCGAGCACCATGAGGTCGAGCATCAGGCGCACGTGCTCCTGGTGATCGCCGGGGATGCCTTTCGGGATGGCGATGTCGTCGCCCGGCGCGGATTCAGGGTGCCAATCGCGCGGGTCGGGCCGAGAGAAGTATTCGAGCCGGCGTTCCAC
>CAZYJB010000682.1:0-3219 GCA_964647675.1 uncultured Verrucomicrobiota bacterium
AATCGGATGCGCGGCGGCCGCGGAAGGGTCGGATCGGCGATCATGGAGGGACTGGTACCGGCGCAGCGGTCCGCGCGTGGTTCAGAGTCCGTACTTCTCGAGGCGTCGGTAGAACGCGCTGCGGCTGAGGCCGAGGGCCTCGGCGGCCTTGAGGGCACTGCCATCGAAGCGCGCGAGGGCCTTGCGGATCATGAGCTTTTCCATGTCCTCGAGACCGAGTTCGTCGAGTCGGGGTTCGGCCTCACGCGGCATGCGGAGACCGAGGTCCGCCGCCTGGATGGCGTTGCCGCGGCACATGAGGACCCCGCGTTCCACGGCATGCTCGAGTTCGCGGATATTGCCCGGCCACGCATTGCGCTGGAGCGCCGTGATGGCGGACTCGTCGAAGCCGGGAAGTTCCTTGCGGTAACGGCGCGCCTGTTCGCGGAGACAATGCGCCGCGAGCAGGGGGATGTCCTCGGGCCGCTCGCGCAGCGGGGGCAGGTGGATCTCGATGGTATTGAGGCGGAACAGGAGATCCTGGCGGAACTTTCCGGCGGCGACCTCCTGATGCGGGTCGGCATTGGTGGCGGAGATGATCCGCACGTCGGCCTTCTGGGTGCGGGAGGAACCGACGCGTTCGAACTCTCCCGTTTCGAGCACACGCAGCAGCTTGGCCTGCTGGCCGAGCGGCAGGTTGGCGATCTCGTCGAGGAAGAGCGTACCGCCCTCGGCCAGCTCGATGCGACCGACCCGGTCGGTCTTGGCATCGGTGAAAGCGCCCTTCACGTGGCCGAAGAGTTCGCTCTCGAACAGCGCCTCGGCGATGCCGCCCATGTTGACCGTGACCAGGGATTTGCCGGCGCGCGAGGAGACCGCGTGCAGCGCGCGCGCGACGACGCCCTTGCCCGTGCCATTCTCGCCGGTGATCAACACATTGGCCTCGGAAGGCCCCACTCGTGCGATGAGTTCGAGCACGGGTTTCATCGAGGGGGATTCCGCGATGAGAGTCGGGCTCGAGCCGCGCAGCAGCTCGTTCTCGGCGCGCAGGCGCTCGCTCTGGCGCTGCGAACGTCGCAGCGCGACCTGGTTGCGGATGATGGTGAGCAGCCGCTCGTTCTCCCACGGCTTCTGGATGAAGTCGCGCGCGCCGCGGCGCATGGCCTCCACCGCGAGGTCGACCGAGCCCCAGGCGGTCATCACCACGGCGGTCGGCGGGTGGTCCAGCGACTGCACCCGGTCGAGGAGATCGAGGCCCTCCTGTCCGGAGGTGGTGTCGCGCGTGTAATTCAGATCCATGAGGAGCACATCCGCGTCACAGCGCTGGAGGGCGGTCATCACGGCGGCGGGTGAAGAGACCGTTTCCGTCTCGAATCCTTCCCCCTTAAAGAGGAGGCGCAGGGCAGCAAGGACATCGGGTTGATCGTCGGCGATCAGGATGCGCGCGGAGCTGGTGGACACACCGGGAGTCTGCGAGGGCAGTTCCATGGTTCGCAAGGAGCACGATTCGGACCAGCACATTTGCGGCGGCAAAGGGCGAGGGACTTCCCGTGAGTGCATCCTTGGATTAGGTTGGCGCGGTCCAACGGGAGTGACCCATGCCGATCTACGAGTTTGCCTGTCCGAAGTGCCGGAAGATTTACAGTTTTCTCTCGAAACGGATGAATCCGGGAGGGGCGCCGAAGTGCCCGAAGTGCGGTTACGACCGCCTCGAGAAGCAGGTGACTTCATTCGCCATGCTGCGCGGCGCCGCGGAACCGGCACCCGGCGCAGAAGCTGGCGAGGACGGCGGGGAGCCGGTGCCCGAGGTGGATGAGACCAAGATGGAGCGGGTGATGTCCGAGTTGGAGCGCGACATGGGGCATCTGGACGAGAACAACCCGCGCCATGTCGCGCACCTGATGAAGAAGATGAAGGAGATCATGCCGGAAGGCACCGTGCCCAAGGAACTGGACGTGGCGATCCGACGTCTGGAACGCGGCGAGGATCCGGAAAAGGTCGAGGAGGATATGGGCGACCTGCTCGGCGGCCTGATGGGGGACGGTGAGGAAGGCGGCGGCCGGGCGGGCGGGTCGGGAGGAGGCTACGCCCGGGATAGCGGCCTCTACGACTATTGAGCGGAAGGTCGGTCGCCGCCGGCTGTGGAGAGCGGGCGGCGAGGGGCCGGGTCAGTCCGACGCCGGGCCGGAGCCGGAGCCGGATTCCAAGGCCGCGAGTTCCTTCTGGTCGCGTTTCCACCAGACCCACGCGACGAACACGCTGAGCTCGTAGAGGACCTGCACCGGGACCGCGAGCAGCAGCATGGTGAACGGGTCACCCGAGGGGGTGATGACCGCGCAGATCACCATATTGGCCACGATGAAATAGGAGCGGTACGTGGCGAGCCGTTGGTAGTCCAGGATGCCGATGCGGACGAGCGTGAGCAGGACCACGGGGAGCTGAAAGCTCAGCCCCACCGCGAGCATCATCTTCAGGACGAAGTCGACGTACTCGTCAGCGCGCCACTCGTCGGAGCCAAGGCCCATCCACTGGGCGAATTGGACAGTGGCCACCAGGGTGACCTGCATGATGACGAAGTAGGCAAAGACCACGCCGATGACGAAAAGCCCGATGCCGATGGTGAGCGCGCGGTAGACGAACTGCTTCTCGTGCTTGTGCAGGGCCGGGATGACGAACTGCCCGATGAAGAAGAGGACGAAGGGCGCGGCCAGGGTCAGCCCGCCGAACAAGGCCAGTTCCAGCGCCACCGAGATGGCCGAGAGCGGACCATAGCCCTTGATGGTCACCTATCCCGGGTCGGCCTGGTTGACGATGGAATTGGTGTCCGCGACCGCCACGAGCAGGACGTTCGAACCCACCTGCGTGACGCCGAGGTTGAAGGCGGTGGGACGTCCGTCGATCCAGAGGTTGGTGTCGAGCGGCGCGAGCGAGAGCTTCCCGACCACGGTGTCCCCGGCCTTGAGCACGGCGGTATCCTGAGGCGCGAAACCGAGGCGTTGGGCCTGCTTCAGCGGCCAGGAGAGCACTTCAAACAACTGCTTCCCGGCCACCAGGCAGACAATCATCGCGATCAGCAGGACGCTGACCACCTTGATGATGGTCCAACGAAGATCCTCGAGGTGTTCGAGGAAGGGTTTGACTGGACCGCCGCCCTCCTCGTCTTCGTCGAGGTCCGTGGGCGGCAGCGGCTCAGCTGCCATGCGTTGGCGGGAACCGCGGCGTCAGGCCTGCGAATTGCCC
>CAZYJB010000683.1:0-3217 GCA_964647675.1 uncultured Verrucomicrobiota bacterium
GACTTGCAGCGAGGGCACTGTTGCGCCTCACCTCGGGCAGCAGATTGCTCCCGGATCGCGTCGCAACTGTGCCTTCGCCCGTTGTGACGGCCGACCGCGCAAGTTCTGGGAATTGCTCCTTCATTCGCGGGCTGGCAGCGAGGGCGCTATTCTTTTTGACCACGGCGACCGCGCCTTTGTATTGGGTGATGGCTTCCTGGGAACGAGGCGATTGGGTGAAACTGCGCGTAAGCCATGGGAACGCCTCCTTCGCTCGCGGGCTGTTCGCGACCGCGATGTTGTTGATTGCGTCCTTGGGATTGAATACTTGCCCGACGCCCGTCGTGGCGTTCAGCGACAACGCGACGGCGGTCACCGCTAGCAGATACAGTCTGTTTTTTGCTTTCATGTTTTTCTCCTTCATTTGGGGCGGCGATTTAATGCGCTGCCTGATTTCAGCGGCTCATCGCCGCTACACTTACACTCGTTGCTACGCCGCGATGGGCTGTTGCCCTCGACGGCGGCGGTAAAGATTTCTTGCTTTCCTCCTTGGCGGAATCTCTGCGCGGACTGCTCCCGCCGACCGTGTGGAGGGCGCGGGCGTGGGAGAACGTACTTCGCGCACCGCGTTCGGCGTGCCGAACGTATTCGGGATCAACTCGATGGCGGGTCGTCCACCCCGCTTCCGTCAACCACGATGCGGTATTTGTAGCGACCGGGCGGCAGCGCGAGTTCCTTCGCCCACTTGCCGTCGTACAGTGGAACCAACGGCGTGACGATCGGATGGCAGTTGTTGAAAGAACCGGCAATGCAACCTTCCTGCGCAGTCGGGTGCGGCAATTCGAGGCATACGCCCGGCGAGTCTCCGCCGGTATCGGCGTGCTTGATTTTGTTTTTAGCGCTTATCGGTCAGGCAGACCGGGTGTCGGTTTCCTCTCCGTGCCTTTGGTCGGTCCAGCACTATAATGTCTTAATTATCAGCTTTCATCTCGTGCGTCGGACGCCGTTGGAGAACGGAAGGAGGCAGAACTTCTCCGTGTGAGGTCGGACACGGAACGGGAGGATGATTTGAAATCGACGCGAGCGCACTGGCTCACGCGGCATTCAAATCAGACTGAGGCGGGCGGAGCGAGGCTGCGATTCGCCAGACCAGTACACACCTCTGGCGTGAAGACCCAGTTGTGTGGCTTGGGCTGGCGGGTCGGAGGATTGCCCGAGAGGCGAGTGATGTGGCGTGCGTTTGCAGGAGCACGCAGAAAGAGGGGGTTGGATGGAAAGCTTGTTTGTTGAAGATGATTGCATTCGCCGGCAGAACGACCGCCATGAGCGTGGAACAGCACGAGCCTTCCCTACTTTCGTGCTTGTGCGAGTCGTGGGAATCACCTTCGGCATCCTGTAAATGATGAGCCTCGGCGTCGTGCAAGTGACTTGCGCCTGAATCGTGCGCATGGTGCGTGTCGGTGACGTGCCTGTCCTGTGGATACTCGTGGTCCTCGTGTGCCGCCGCTTCGCTGCCATGCGAGGGACAGCCGAACAACGCTTCCAGGTTGCAGGCCGAAATGCCCGCCAGCCAAAGCAACACACATCCCACCGCGATGACGCGGGGAGCGAGTGGAAGTTTTGTCCGTCGGCGGGTCATGCGCTTAACGCATTGCTGGCTTTGTCCTGAATAGTCCTGCCACCGTTTCAGGGCCCCACGCGCAATGTTGACGATTCACCATCACTTGCGGTGCGCGTTGCAGGGTGTGCGAAGAAGACGACGAAGATCTCACTTCTCCTCTTTGTCCATGCCTTTGGTGACGGCACTGCCCGTTTTGGTCGCGCAACAGAAGGCAGAGTCGTCCCCGCACTTTCCGCAACTGTGTTTCAAGACCATCTCTTTGCCTTTGCCGTGGCCGGTGACTGTGATGGTGGAATTGCAGCCGGCACACGCATGGGTGCCGATCAACTCCTTCGTCTGGCCCTTTGCCATCAGAAGCTCTGCGCCTTTCAGCCCTTTTTTTACTCGCGTGACATACACCGTCTTGCACTTGGCGCAGACCATCGCAATGCTGTCGTCCGGCTTCAAAGCATCAGCCTCCGCTTTGGTTTCGATTTTGGTCAGCATCATTTGATGCTCGCCACCTTTCATCTCCTTCATGGGCTTCGTCCCGTCGGCGGCGTTGGCGGTGGTAGGCAGCCAAGCGGTCACCGCCATCGCGATCACCAAACCCGCACCCAGTAGGCTTTTACTTTTTATGGACTTCTGGTTCATACTCCTCATTTTGAACCGCCGGGGCCAGCTTCGCTATGGGGTATAACCCGTATAGGTGATGTCCCTATCGAAGACCATGGGGGGAGAATCGCCTGTGCTGAAAAGAGAGTTTGTCATTGCAACGCGTCCAATTCAGGGAACTGCTCCAACATTCGAGGCCCGGCCGCGAACGCTCGATTTCGCTTAACGGCAGCGAGTTCGGTTGAAGGGCTTGGTGGAAGGTCACGCTTCACAATCTCGTGCCGCGCAATCGTAACGCATTGGCAATGACGGAAACGGAACTGAAACTCATGGCCGCCCCGGCAATGATGGGACTCAGCAGCGCGCCGAAGAATGGATAAAGCGCACCCGCCGCGACCGGGATACCGAGCGCGTTATAGACGAACGCAAAGAACAGATTCTGCCGGATGTTGCGCATCATGGCGCGGCCAAGCCGGATTGCCCGCACGATGCCGCGTAGATCGCCCTTTACGAGCGTTACACCCGCGCTTTCCATCGCGATGTCCGTCCCCGTGCCCATTGCGATACCCACGTCGGCAGCAGCGAGCGCAGGAGCGTCGTTGATGCCGTCACCGGCCATACCGACTATGCGGCCCGCCGCCTTGAGCGACTTCACCTTCTCGTGCTTGTCATTCGGCGTGACGCCGGCTTGGAAGTCGGCAATTCCGAGCTTGCGTGCGACCGCCTCAGCGGTGCGTTGGTTATCGCCGGTGAGCATGATGACGTTCACGCCAAGGTCGCGCAGTTCCGCGAGCGCCTGCGGAGTGGTGGACTTCACCGGATCGGCCACGGTGAGGACGCCGGCGGCGCGGCCATCAATAGCCACGAAGATGGCGGTCGCGCTTTCGGCCTGGTGGGGGGCGGCGAGCGTTTGGAGTGCTGCAATGTCGGCCACTCCGCTCTCGCGGAGGTAGTCAGGTTTGCCAATTAACACCCTGCGTCCAGCGACAGTGCCCGCCACTCCTCCTGCGGTGGTGGACTGAA
>CAZYJB010000684.1:0-3215 GCA_964647675.1 uncultured Verrucomicrobiota bacterium
GGAAACGGTCACGGTCACCTCACCGACCGCAGGCCGCCGGCCGCCGACGCGAGCTCGGGCCAGAGGTGCGCGGACATGCGCATGCCCTGATGGAAGATCGAGAGGCTGAACGATTCGTTCGGCGAATGCGCGTTGGCATCCGGCAAGGCGAGCCCAAGCAGCAGCGCATCCGCGCCCAGCACGCGCTTGAACTCGTTCACGATCGGGATCGAGCCGCCCTCCCGCAGCAGGACGGGCTCGCATCCGAATGCCGAGCGCACCGCGCGCAGCGAGGCCTGGGCGAAGTCGCTCTTCGGATCGAGGAGATAGGGCGCCCCGCCGTGGCCGCCGCGCACCTCGAGGCGCACGGTCGGCGGACACTGACGCTTGAGGTGTTCCTGCACCTGTCGCGCGATGCGTGCCGGGTCCTGGTCGGGTACGAGGCGGAAGGTCAGCTTGGCACTGGCCCAGGCGGGAATGATGGTCTTGCTGCCTTCGCCCTGATAGCCGCTGGTGAGTCCGTTGATCTCGCAGGTGGGCCGCGCGCTGCGCTGCTCGACGAAGCTGTATCCCTTTTCGCCGTGGAGCTGCTTTACCCCGAGGAACCGGCATTCGCTCTTTTCGGAGAACGGCAGCCGCTTCATTTCGCGGCGCTCGTAGGCGCCGAGCGGCACGACGTCATCGTAGAAACCCGGCACGGTGATGCGGCCTTTTGCGTCGCGCAGACCGGCCAGCAGCTCGCACAACACCATGGCCGGGTTGTCGACGCTGCCGCCGAAGATGCCGGAATGCAGGTCACGGTCGGGGCCCTGCACGAACACCTCGAGCGCGGTGATGCCGCGCAGCCCATAGGTCAGGGCCGGGTGCTGGCGGCTCGGGATCCCCGTGTCGGAAATGACGATGGCCTCACAGGCCAGTTCCTTGCGGCGCTCGCGCAGGAACCGGCCGAGGTGCGTGCTGCCGACCTCCTCCTCGCCCTCGACGACGAAGGTGACATCGCAGGGCAGTTCGGTCTCGGTGCGCAGGTAGGCTTCGATCGCATTGAGATGCGCCAGGTGCTGCCCCTTGTTGTCGCTCGAACCGCGCGCGAACAGCAGGTCGCCGCGGATGCTGGGCTCGAACGGCGGCGTCTTCCACAGGTCCAGCGGGTCGGGCGGCTGCACATCGTAGTGGCCGTAGACGAGGAAGTGCGGACGGGGCTTTCGCCGGTCCCGCGGCGTCTTGGCCACCACCACGGGATTCCCGGCGGTGGTGCAAAGCTCGGTCTTGAGTCCGATGGCCCGACAACGCTCCACCAGCCAGGTCGCGCAGGCGCGCATGTCACGCGCGTGCCGCGGCTGGGCGGAGACGGACGGGAACCGAAGGTAGTCACAAAGTTCCCGGATGAACCGGGTTCGATGTTCACGGAGGTAACGCTCGACTGGAGTCATGCCTGGGTTGGGGGACAAACGGGGAGAGCCGGTTCGGCTCACGGCGATTTCTTCGGCTCGAGAACACCCTTGAGCAGGTCGCCCAGGGGATTGGGTTTGGCGGCGGGAGCGTTGGTGCCGCGCGCGGGCGCATTGGTCGTTGCGTTGGTCTTCGTGCCGCCGCCGAGAAGATTGCCGATGCCCTGGAGCAGGTTGCCGGCGGCATTGGTGCCGCCCTTGCTCACCCCGCCGACAAGGTCCGCCACCCCGCCCACCAGCGATCCGGCGCGCCCGCCCACCAGGCCGCCCAGGCCCTGCGCCACGAGGAGGGCAGCCCTGGTCTTGTCGACGTCCGCGACCGGGGTACCCAGCGTCCCTTTGAGCGACGCGAGGGCGGGCAACGGGACATACACCACATTGGTCGCGACGTTCGTCCCCACGAGACGCGCGCGCTCCGCGAGATCGCGGCGCAACGAGATGTTCACCGGGAACTGGAGTGGCGACTGCATGAGGTCCGCCGCGATCGGGATGGTGCCGCTGGTGCCGGCCAGCAGTGACGCACTGCGCGCGCTGGCTTCAGTGATCTCGATCCTACCGCCGCCCATCTTCGCATTGGCCACGATGTCCATGATGGGCTGGTCATGAAGTTCACGGATGTTGAGCGAGGTGGCGAGCAGTCGCGTGAGCATGCTGAGGACGCCCTTTTGCTGGGCGCCGTCGAGCAGCTTGAGATTGGCATTGGTGACGTTGAAGCTAATGGCTCCCGTGAGTGACTTCTGCAGGCTCGTGCCCGTGACTCCCGCGCCCTTCACCTCCACCGAGCTGTTCATCGCACCCTCGATGCGGTCCTTGAGCGACGGCGCGAAGGAGTTGGCGAAGGGACGAACGGGCACGCGATCGGCCGAGGCCTGGAGGTCGTAGGTATAACCCGGCACGCCGAGGTTGATCTTGGCGCCCGCCTTGATCGGCGCGCCGTTGAGGCTCAGCTCCAGCGGCTGCACTTCCACCGTGCTCCCGGTAATGCGCAACCCGGCGACCCAGTTCTCCGCCGCAATCTCGCGCAGGAAGAATTTCCCGATGCGCGCATCGAAGGTGAGCGTGTCCACGGGGAGATGAATCGCCCCGGGCTCCGTCTGAGGACCGGGTGCGGGTGTGGCCGGCGGCGGCACAGTGGTGCCCGAGGCGGGTTTGGGTGCGCCGGCGAAAAGATCGAAGTAGGACGTCACGTCGACCGATTCGGCGGTGAGCTTGAAGGCGCCCTTCAGCGCGTTCGTCTTGGAAAAATCGAGGTCCCCCGCGAGCTGGATCTGGTTCTTCGCACGCGCGGTGGGCGTGAGGCGCAATTCGCCCTGGCGGATGGTCAGGCGGTTCTGCGTTCCACTGGCGTCGAGCGAGAGCCCGGCCGCGAGGGGCGCCTCGGGAACGGTCCCCGACGGATCCCGCACGACGAGGTTGCTGAGATCGGAGGACATCTTGATGGTCGACTCGGCCGCCGGATCCATTTTCACGGAGGCGTCGGCGACGAGCTTCACACTGCGGAGCTGCTTGTCCCCCAGCGCCGCCTGGAGGAACGGGCGCAGCGCGGCTTCGTTCACGTCGCGCGCCGCGATCGTAATCTCGCCCGCGCCCCGCGTGAGGTCCCAGCGCCCGCGCACGGAGACCGAACCGCCGGCCTGGGCGCCCGACCGCAGTTGCGCCTGGACGTCGGTCAACGCCACCGCGCCGGTGGGCAGGCCGATATCGGCCTTCGCCTCCAGACCGTACTGGTCGAAGGCGACCCCGGCCGCGTCGCCGCTGAGATCCGCCACCTTGAGGGAGGCGGCGAGG
>CAZYJB010000685.1:0-3213 GCA_964647675.1 uncultured Verrucomicrobiota bacterium
CGGCCAGCGGCACGTCAATCGCGTGCGCCTGATTCGCGCGCTGGGCGGCGGGTGGGGGTGGGTGGGAGGGTATCCCGGCGAAGCCGTAGCGTGGACGTCGCTCGCCGGTAAGCGCGGGGTTCACCGGCGCTCAAGGCGGTCCCGCGGGTGCGCCAGGCGCCCCAGGCGCCGCCCGTCGCTGTCGTCGCCAGCGGTGAAGCCAGCGGAACGGCAGGCCGAGATACACCTTCCGAAAGAGTCGGAGGCGCTCGGCCATCGAAGTGGCAGGACCGGGATTCCGCTGCGGCACATACCAGTTGTTCAATCCGGTGCGCCGCACGAGTCGATAGCCCGCGGCAGACAGGTGCCGGTGCTTGCTGAGGGTTTGCAGTTTGTCCTCGATCAGCAGCAGATCAGGCCGGTGCTGGTGAAGGGAGAAGCCGAGCAGCACCTCGAGTTCGTGCCCCTCCACGTCCATCGACACCAGACGGAGGCGCGTTGCGCTCCCAGTCACGGCACGCCAATCCGCGATGACCTGATCCAGCGTTCTCGCCGGAACTTCCTCCGTCCGGAGGTAACGGATTCCAAAGTCGTCCTTGTTCGGATCGACCGTGGCAAATCCGTGTTCGTTCGGAACGTGGACGAGGAGGGTGGCAGGTCCACCAGGTCGAGTGCACGCGCACCGGGCCACGAAGGCGTCCGGACGTTCCTGGCGCAGGATCTCGGCGAGGTCCGACAGGGGTTCCACCAGGACGCCGCGCCAGCCCGCGAGCTCGAGATGCAGCGACTGGGAACCGATCAAGGGATGGTTGGCGCCCACCTCAATGAAGGCACCGGTCTCGCTCCCGAGGAATTCCGCGATCAGGCGCTTCTCCTGCACCTCCTCCTCCACGCCTGACATGCCAATCAGGAGCATGGCCTGCGGTGAGGCCAGCAGCCGGTTGCGGTAGGTTTCGATGGGGTCAGGGCGATCCATGGGGGACTGAATCACCCGATGATCTCGAGAGCCAGATGGGCCGCCGACTTCGCTTCGGCGAGCACCGCGATGCGCAGATCGAGCGTGGCCAGTCGGGTGGCCAGTTCGAGGACGTCATCGTCCAGAGTGAGCGTCGTTCTCACGGGGAAGTGATGCTGATCGCGAGATTTGATGTCAATTTTCGACAAGGGCATCGAGGGCTCCCGGCCGACCGGACCGCTTGGGCAAAGGCAGCCCGCGGTCTCCGAAACGGTGGCGTGACCGGAGTCCGGAGCGCTGATAGGGTCGCGATCTTGTGACGGAACCGAAGGATCTGAAGTTCGTGAACGCGCGACCGCGCCGTGTGGGGCTGGTGTCGCTGGGCTGCGCCAAAAACCTGGTGGACGCCGAGATCATGCTCGGCTCGTTGCTCAAGCAGGGGGTCGAGATCGTGAACGATCCGGCGCAGGCGGATGCGCTGATCGTCAACACCTGCTCGTTCATCGATTCCGCCCAGGAGGAGAGCGTCGACACCATCCTCGAGAGCGAGGAGTTCCGGCAGAAGCACCGGCCCGGCCAGGCCGTGATCGTCTCCGGCTGCCTGCCGCAACGGTTTCGCGACGAACTGCCCAACCTCATGCCCGAAGTGGATGCCTTCATGGGCATCGACCAGGTGGAGCGTGTGACCGAGATCGTGGATCGCGCGATTGCGAGCCGCCTCGGGAAGACCGCTGCGTCGCCCGCGCCCAGGACGCCCGGCGCCCGCGGGCGCGTGCAGAAGCAACTCGCGGAACTCGAAGCCGCACGCCACCCCGAGGCCGCGCATGCCGACGAGGAGTCCCTGCGCGGCACGGACCGATTCGGCCGCACGCGAACGGCGGTCATGCCCGCCGCGCCGGCCGCGGTGCCCCAGGATGCGCCCAAGGTCGACGTTCATGTGCGTCCCCAGTACATCCCGCACTGGGACACCCCGCGGTTCCGCCTGACCCCGAAGCACCACGCCTACGTGAAGATCGCGGAGGGCTGCAATCATCCGTGCAGCTTCTGCATCATCCCGCGCATGCGCGGCAGCCACCGCAGCCGCGCGCAGTCGGACATTGTGGAGGAAGCGAAGCGGCTGATTGCGGACGGCGTGCGCGAGCTGAACCTGATTTCGCAGGACTCGACCTACTACGGGTTGGACCTGCGTGCGGGGCACAGCCGTGCGATCGCGTCGCCCGAGCGGTTTCAGGCGGCGACGCGCGCCCTGCCCGCCGGCGCGACCACCCTGGCGACCCTTTTGCGTGAGCTGAACGCCCTGAAGGGCCGTTTCTGGATCCGGTTGCTCTACACCCATCCGGCGCATTGGACCGACGAGCTCATCTCAACCATCGCCGAGTGCCGCAAGGTGGCGCGGTACGTGGACATGCCGTTGCAGCACATTCACGACGACATGCTGGCGCGCATGCGCCGCGAGACCGACGGCGCCTATATCCGCAACCTGATTCAGCGCATCCGTGCCGGGATTCCGGGCATCGCGATTCGGACCACCTTCATCGTGGGGTTTCCGGGCGAGACGAAAGGGCACTTCGAGACCTTACTGGAGTTCATGCGTGAGACGCGATTCGAGCGCTTGGGCGTGTTCACCTATTCCCAGGAGGACGGCACGGTTGCGGGACGCATGCAGGGCCAGGTGCCGGTGCGGACGCGGCAGGCACGTCGCGATCGGGCCATGGCGGTTCAGCGGTTGGTCGCGCGTGAGCACGCATCGTCGTGGGTCGGACGCGAGTTCGACGCGTTGGTAGAAGGCGTGGCCACGGCGCGGCAGTTGGAACGCGCCAACGTCACCTCATGGGAGCACGGGCTGATTCGTGAGACCGACGCGCAGAGCGGACCGCGCCTGAAGTCAGGCACGTATAGCGTGGCGCGGGGCGAAGCGGATGCTCCGGACATCGATGGCCGCATTTATGTGCGCGGCGAGTTGAAGCCGGGCGGGTTTGCGCGCGTGCGCGTGGTCGGGCACACGGACTACGACCTCGTGGCTGAACCGGTGGCGTGAGCCTGCCGACACCGTGGCCGGCGCGGTTCAAGGAAGCGCCGGCGCGGGCTCGAGGGTGAGCGTGTGCTTCGCTGGGCCGGGCAGCAGTGGGGTCGGCGCCACCTCGACCCAGGCCTGGTGACCCGCGCGGTAGAAGGGCGAAAGGAAGTGCCCGCTCTGGCCGCCGGGCATGTGAAAAAGCCCCGCCTCCTCATGGCCGGGCGAGACCACCATCCGTTCCGACGCGCCGAAGTCGGGTCCC
>CAZYJB010000686.1:0-3212 GCA_964647675.1 uncultured Verrucomicrobiota bacterium
CACGAGCATTGCTGCGGGATTCTCGCGAGAGGCCACCCGCCGTGATCGACGCCCTGTTCACCCAACCCAATTTCGTTGCCGCCAAGCAGCGGATCGAGATGACGGCCCTGCGGCACGAGGCCATCGCCTCGAACCTCGGGAACCTGGAAACTCCGGGGTACAAGCGCCTCGATATCTCTCCCACTTTCGAAGCGCAGCTTCGCCAGGCCGTCGCCTCCCGGGATGTGGATTCCCTGACCTCCCTGACCCCGCGGATCGAGGTCGACACCACGGCCGTCGCGCGTCGTCGCGACGGCAACACGGTCGAGCTCGAAAGCGAGCTCATTCGCCTCTCGCGCAACAATGTTGAATACGCCGCCGAGTCCCAGCTCATCACCGGCGCGCTCATGAAACTGCGGCACGCCATCACCGGCCGCAACAGCTGACCACCATGATCAACATCC
This sequence comes from uncultured Verrucomicrobiota bacterium, assembly GCA_964647675.1. Classification (GTDB taxonomy): domain Bacteria; phylum Verrucomicrobiota; class Verrucomicrobiia; order Limisphaerales; family CAIMTB01; genus CAIMTB01. The sequence goes on from CAZYJB010000686.1 coordinate 444, forward strand.
TCTCCGGACTCGACAGCACGGCCGCCGCGTTGACCGCGGAGCGCACGCGCATGGACATCGTGGCGCAGAACCTCGCCAACGCCAACGTCACGAAGGGTCCAGACGGCAAGCCCTACCAGCGCCAGCAGGTGGTCTTCGAATCGGTGCTGAATGACGCGCAGGGCAGCGGCGGCATCCCCGGCGGCAGCGCGCAGTCGGTGCGCGTGGCGCGCATCGAGGACGATCCGCGCGGCGCGCGCATGGTCTACAATCCAGGGCATCCCGAGGCCGACGCCACCGGCATGCTGGCGGTTCCCAACGTGAGCGTGCACGAGGAGATGGTCGACATGATGGCCGCCTCGCGGACGTTTGAGGCGAATCTCGCCGTGCTCAAGACCGCGCGCAGCATGGCCATGCAGACCCTTTCGATCGGCAAGCGCTGACCCTCGGCGCCGCTTCCTGAACCCTGAACCTTATGGACCTCCTTTCAGCCATGCGCAGCGCGGCGGACCCGATGGTGCGCAACGCCATGTGGCAGGACGCCCAGGCGCAGGTGACGCAGGGGCCGGCGAAGGGTGCAGGCGCGCTCGCGCCCGGTGTCATCGGCGAAGCCGGGGGGGCGGCCTTCGCGCCGGGGCAGGTGGGCGGGGTGCCCCAGGGGAAATCCTTTGATTCGCTGCTGGGCGACTTCGTCTCCGAGGTCAACGCCAAGCAGCTCGACTCGGCCGATGCCACGCGCGCGCTGCTCGCCGGGGAGAAGATCCCCCTGCATCGCGTGATGATTGCCGCCGAGGAGGCGAGTGTTTCGTTCCAGCTCATGGTGGAAGTGCGCAACAAGGTGCTGGAGTCGTATCAGGAACTGATGCGCATGCAGATTTAGCGGTGAGAAGGACGTGACATGAACCAAGGTCTGTCTCAACTCGGCCGTCAGTTGGTCGTTATCTGGAAGCAGCTGGGACTCAACCAGCGCGTCAGCATCGTGGTCGCCGCACTGGGCATCCTCGGCCTGCTGGGCGGGCTCGGCATGTGGTCCGCTCGCAAGGATTTCGGCCTCCTCTACGGCCGCCTCGACGAAGCGGAGTCCGGTCGCGTGATCGCTGCGCTCGACGAGATGAAGGTCGCCTACGAGGCGCGCGGTGGTGGTGCCATCTACGTGCCCTCCGACCGCGTCCACGCCATTCGCATGCAGCTCGCCGGGAAGGGAATTCCGCGCGGGGACGGCGTGGGCTTCGAAATCTTCGACAAGCCGAACTTCGGCGTCTCCGACTTTGTGCAGCGCGCGAACTACCTGCGCGCCCTGCAGGGTGAGCTGTCGCGCACGATCGGCCAGCTCGACCTCGTCGAGGCGGCGCGCGTGATGGTTGTGTTGCCGGAGAACCGGCTCGTGCTCGCGCCGCGCCAGAAGCCGACCGCCTCCGTTTTCGTGCGGGTGCGCGGCAACGCCACCCTGCCTGCCTCCGCCGTCAATTCAATCCGCCTCCTCGTCGCCAATGCCGTCGAGGGCCTTCCCGTCAACAGCGTCTCGGTCGTCGACAATCAGGGCAACGTCCTCTCCGACACCGAGGACGACACCGTCGCGGGCCTGAGCAACAACCAGCTCACCGCGCGCAAGAACCTCGAACAATACCTCGCCCGCAAGGCCGAGGGTATGCTCGAAAAGGTGCTCGGCGCCGGCCAGGCCGTGGTTCGCGTCGCCGCCGAAATCAACTGGGACACCATTTCGCGCACGGAAGAGCGCTTTGATCCGGATGGCCAGGTCGTGCGCATCTCCACCGTCGACGACGAGAACGTCGAGTCCACCACCGCCAGCACCGCCGTGGAGGCGGTTGGTGTGCAGACCAATTCCGACACCGGCACCAACGCCCCGGCGGCCGCCACGTCGACCCCGGGCGTCTCGCGCACCAAGAAGAAGACGACCAACAACCAGTACGAGATCAACCGCACGCTCAGCAACATCATGCAGAGCTCGGGCGGATTGAAGCGTGTCACCGCGGCCGTCTTCGTGTCGCAACGTGTCGACTCGACCGGCGCAACGCCCAAGCCGCTGGCCCGCACGCCCGAGGAACTCCAGAAGCTGAAGCGCATCGTGCAGAGTGCGCTCGGCATCGTGGAGAACGACGCGGAGCGCACCGACGAGATCACCCTCGAGGAGATGCCGTTCAACGAACAGCCCGCCATCGAAATCGCACGCCAGCTCGACCAGCAGCAGACCCGCGAGTACTGGACCACCACCGCGCAGCGGTACGCCTTCCCGCTTCTTGGACTCGTGGTCTTCGTCCTGTTCTGGCGCGCTCTGAAACGGGCCAAGCCCGAGGACGTCACGCTGGGCATGCCCTACGAACTCACCGCCGACGGACGTCTCGTCCCCGCCACCACCGGTCACGGCAAGAATGGTAAGAATGGCGCGCCTGAAGAGCCGCAGATCGTGACGGTCGAGGTCCTCAACCAGCTCATCCGCGAGCAGCCCGGCAGCATGACCCAGGCGGTGCGGACCTGGATGAGCCGCGGTTCACCCGCCAAGTGAGTCGATCCGCACCGACCCTGCGTTACCGTCCATGAGCCAGGATACCGACACCCAGGTGGGCCCGCCCGATGTGGCGGCCATGAACAAGGTCCAGAAGCTGGCCACCCTGCTCATCATGCTCGGGCCGGAGACGGCCTCCTGCCTCCTGCGCCAGTTCGACGAGAGCGAGCTCGAACGCGTCACGACGGAGATGGCAAAGATCCCGTACGTCACGCAGGAGATGCACGCGGCGGTGCTGAAGGAGTTTACCGAGGTCGCCGTGCTGG
>CAZYJB010000687.1:0-3207 GCA_964647675.1 uncultured Verrucomicrobiota bacterium
GCATTCCCAACCACTTGCCCACGACCATCGGGTCCAGTTGCGAAAGTCGGGCTAGTCCTGTAAGCGTGGCCATGCCCCCCGGCAGCCCGTGCATGGGAAGCCTGCCCACGAGGGTGGGAGTGGCCGGAACAGCGCGACGGCACCCTGTCTTCGCCGTTGGCGGGTTTCGCCTTCATCATCCACACCAGCTAACGCGTCCGGTCCAGAATCATGACATCCGATCGCGGAACCGCGATCTCCTTGGCGCAACACGCGGGTTCTGAGAAGGTTGCCATCATGGATTCGATGGACGAGGCAATCGTGAAGAACCTGAAGACGTTCGTTGCCTTTGCCCGGAAAAGGGTCGCCGATCCCCATCTGGCGGAGGACCTCGTTCAGGAAAGCCTGTTGAAGGCGCTGGCGGCCGATCGTAAGCCTGAGGACGACGAGCACACGGTCGCGTGGTTCTATCGGATCCTGCGCCGCACGATCATCGACCTCTACCGTCGACGCGCCGCACGGTCACGGGCTCTCGACCGATTCGAACAGGACCTGGTGGAAACCCCGAGCCCGCGAGACGCCCGAGTGCTATGTGGATGTTTTATGCGCCTCCTCCCTGCCGTGCCGCAGGCGTATCGCGAACTTCTCGAACAGGTGGACATTCAAGGCAAGGAGCCCGCAGTGGTGGCTCAGGAGTTGGGGTTGACTCGGAACAACCTCACGGTGCGACTGCACCGCGCCCGCCGGCACCTCCGTGAGGCCCTGACGATGACGTGTCGGGCCTGCAGCAAGCACGGATGCTTGGATTGTACGTGCGGAGAATCCGGCCATCGGGACCATCCGGACGGATCGACGCAGCTCAAAGATCGTGGACCTGCGAAGGGTCCGCAGTTCCCCCGAGCGAAATCCGGCCGGCGCCGAGGTTCAGGCCCACGGTCCTGAGATTCCCCCGAGACACGCGCCTCGCCGAGGCCCCGCGGCGTGCTCGACCAAACCCGGGACCACGACCCCCGACTGCGCGTCCTCTTCGAATCCCCCTGGTTATGCGGGATCGAACGTCGCATCACTTCCGCCTCAACTGCGCGCACCGCGGCGCGGCCACCTGATCCGGGGACGGCTCCGGACGGTGCTGCGCCGCCCCCCAGGAGGGCGCTGGATCGGGAGGCACGACAGGTCCCCAGAATTCGGTGCGAATTGGCGGGCTGGGAATCGACAAGGGCTCGCAGCGGCCATCGCGGGCGATCGGATGCCCGGGGCCATGAGCGGAATTGGAGCGCGATGACTGAAGGCCGCGCAGGCTGGGATCGGGATGGAACCATGGCGGTCACGAAGCGCGAGTTGGGAGCGCGATCCGTGGACGGGGTGCGGGCGCTGGGAGACGTCGAACTCGCGTGAAGGACTACCATCTAACTCAGTTCCGAACGGGCGAATACCTTGATGGCCGCAGCGGCGAATACAGGCAGTTCGGGGTGGTGCGCCTCGTAGGCGTGTCGCAAATCCGAATCCACGATGAATTGTCCGGGCCCTTCGTACGATTCTCGTCCTGGCGTCCAGAACTGCTTCATCCATTCAAAGTGCCGACGCATACATCACACCGACTCCGAAATGCCGCGGCAAGCTGCGGCCAACCACCTACGCCGCTTGGCGCCTACCTCTCCGGAATCATGACGGTGACGATGTTCGAGACGCCCGAACCGCGTGGACCGAGAGGAGTCGGAAACACAGCATAGACCCGATACCGGTAGGTCATCCCCGGCTGCACCTGGCGATCTGTGGCGGTCGTGATGTTGTTCCCGCCCTGCCCGATCGCGTTCATGAAGTCCGTGCATTCGCCGCCGACGCAGCGCTGGACCACATACGCAACCTCGCCTTGAGCGTTGTCCACCCATTGCAGTTCGACCTGGTCCGCGCTGATCTTGACGACGCGCAAGTCGGTCGGCGCGTCCGCCGACGCCGGGCCTGGCGCGGGGCCTTGGTCTTTGGGCTCGGCGGCCATGGGCTTTGGCCGAGGCCGGCTCCCGGGTGACTCCAGTTGCGCGCGCGCAAGCGCGTACCGCGTCCGCATGAACTTCTCCATCGACGCCAGACTGCCCTCGATGCCCGCATCGGAAGGCACCGTGGCGCGTCGGAGAGGATGCGGGTCTTCCGCCAACGCGGGTCGGATCTGCTCATACAACGCGCGCAGCTTGGGCACGAGGAGCTCCGGCCGGAACCATTCTTCCACGATGGCCCGCGCGTGCTGCCGATAACGCGCCAGCAAGGTCGGGTCCGTCACCAACCGTTCCATCAGAGGCCGCCCAGGCACCGGGGCTGGCCACGCAGCATGCCAGCCTTCAAGCACTGGAATCCTTCCGAAAGCGTTGTCCGCGAAACCGACGTCCAGATCCCATGGGATGTAGGTCCAACGACGGTCTGACGTATTCCGATGGAGATAGAAATTGTGCGGCGACCACCCGGTGTACTGATCGAAGGCACCCGCCAGTAGCAGCACGGCCGTGGTCTTCAGGAAGGCGTCGACATCCAAGTGTCGCTCAAGCTTCGCCGCTGTGGCGGAGGAGTCGTTGACGGCACGGACAAACTCCACGAGTGCTCCATAGGCCTCGGCGTCGTCGCCCGCGTGTAACTCGAACGCCTTCCGGTAGGCGGCAGGGTCGCCGCCGATGAATTGGAAATCCGCTCCCGGCCCTCCCTCGTCCACTTTGAACAACGGGCCGTGGTCAGAGCCGAAGTGCCGCGCGAGGAATGATCGATCGATGCGCTCCACGTTGACGTAGACGCCGGCGGGTTTTCCGTTCAGGACCACCCGGGCGTAGTTGCAGCGCGAGGCTTTCACCCCGACTCCACGCAGGATGTCGGTGACCAGGCGCTCACTGAACAAGCCGCCGAACTGGATGCCGTTGTCCAACGCCACGTGACGCAATCCAAGAAATCCCTGCCCCGGGTTGAACTCCCCGAACGAGATCAGGAACGACCGCTTGAACGGCCAGTCGGGCGGCGACGAACTATTCCCCTTGTAGCGGATCCCTACGCGCATGGCGGTCTCGCCGTTCCACCGAAAGGTCCCCGGAACCGAGATTCTGCGCGGCAAGGCGTGCTGCATCCGCTCGAGATCCTCGCCGCCAATGTCCAAGTAGATCGTCTGGAGGCTGGAAGGGTCGAAGAACCGGTCCGCCTCGTCCTTTGCCTCAGCGGCCTCGGCGCGACAGAGGCCCATCAGCAGACAGGCCA
>CAZYJB010000688.1:0-1755 GCA_964647675.1 uncultured Verrucomicrobiota bacterium
GGGGATTGAGCAGGCCACCGACCGCGAGCGCGTGGTCGCGGATCATCTCGGCGTCCATGCGGAAGCGAGGGCCGCGCGAGAGCAGGCGATTGTAGAAATCGCGTTCGAGCCGGTCGGGGGTCGCCACGGCGGCCTGGCGGTAAGTGGCGGACAACACGAGACGCCGCTGGAGGGCTTTGACGTTCCAATCCGAACGCACGAACTCCGAAGCCAGGTAGTCGAGCAGATCGGGGTGGGACGGTGCTTCGCCCTGGCGACCGAAGTCCTCCGAGGTCTTGACGATGCCGGTGCCGAAGAGCGCCTCCCAGAGCCGGTTCACCGCCACGCGGGCGGTGAGCGGATGGGCGGGATCCACGAGCCAGTGAGCCAGGTCGAGGCGCGTGGTGCGGGGAGGGTCTGACGGTGCGGCGAGGGCCTCGGGTACGCCCGCGGTGACCTCCTTCGACTGATCGAGGAAATTGCCGCGCAGATGGATCCGCGTGACGCGCGGCGTCTCGGTGCGTTCGCGCATGACGAGCGCCGTGTGCTTCTTCTTGTCGAGCTCGGTGACGCGCGCCTCGAGCTGGAACCGGTCGCGCTCCAGCGAGCGCCACGCGGGCGACGCACGCCGTTGCGCGGCGGTGACGAGTGCGGATTCCTCGGCGGTGCGTTCGGCGGGTTTCCGCGCCAGCACGGCGCGGGTGGCATCGTCGATCGGCCACCGTTTCGCAGGATCGCGCTCGGTGGTGACCGAGAGCCGGAAGCGTCCGATGCAATGGCTGTTGCCGTGGTAGTGCTCGAAGCGGAAGGAGAGCCTCGTGCCGCCCGCGAAACCGGCGGGTTGCTGAAGCTCCGCCACGAGGAAATGCGGTTGGCCGAAGCGCGGTCCGATGGCCCAGCCGGTCTTGGGGTTCCGATCCACGGCGTGTTCGGCCCGATAATAGCGCTGCTCCCAATCGGCGTCGGCGGTGCGGAAGAGCAGGTTGGTGAGGGGGGCGTCGGCCTGATCGGCGGGCGCGGCGGAGACGCCGAACTCGTCGAGGATGAAGTTCCCGGATTGGCCCCAGCGACCGGGACCGTTCTTGGGCAGGCTGGGATCGGGCAGGACCTCCAGGAGCACGGCGGTGATCCCGGTCAGATCGGTTTCGGCCGCCACCGTGATCGTGTCGTAGATCGGGTTGACGCCGGTGGCGAGGAGGGAACCGTCGGGCTGCGTTTCGTAGGATGAGCCGCCGACCGAGAGCGGGTTCACCAGCTTCAGCGGGGTCCAGGTCTCGGAAGCGCGGCGTGTGGTGCGTTCCCAGGCGGACTGTTCGCGGGCGAGTTCGCGTTCGAGGCGGGAGACCGCCTCCTGGTTGGCGGTGAGCCGGGACTCCAGATGGGCCCGCGTCTGGGAAACGTCGGGCGCGGGAACGGCGATGGAGGGTTCGGTGCTGTAGTTGCCGCCGTCCGCCGTGTTGTTGAAGAACGCGTAGAGCCGGTAGTACTCCTCGTGCGAGATGGGATCGTACTTGTGCGTGTGGCACTCGGCGCAGCTGAGCGTGAGTCCGAGCCAGGCGGTGCCGAGCGTCGCGACGCGGTCCTTCACGGCCTTGACGCGATATTCCTCGGCGTCGCCACCGCCCTCATCGTTGATCTTCGAGTTGCGATTGAAGCCGGTGGCGACGAGTTGATCGGGCGTGGGATTGGGCAGCAGGTCGCCGGCGAGTTGATCGTTGGTGAACCGGTCGAAGGGCAGGTTCGCGTTGATGGCGCGGATGACCCAGTCGCGGTAGG
>CAZYJB010000688.1:1765-3203 GCA_964647675.1 uncultured Verrucomicrobiota bacterium
AGGGCCACATCGTGCGTGCGAGGTCGACCTGGTAGCCGTTGGAATCGGCGTAGCGCGCCAGATCGAGCCAGCCGCGCGCCATGTGCTCGCCGTAGTGGGGGGAGGCCAGGAGTCGGTCGACAGCCTGCTCGTAGGCCTGCGGCGACGGATCGTCGAGGAAGGCAGCGACCTCGGACCACGTCGGCGGCAATCCGGTGAGGTCGAGGGTCACGCGACGCAGGAGGGTGGTGCGATCGGCCTCCGACTGCGGCGAGAGCCCTTCTTTCTCGAGCCGCGCGAGGACGAAGCGGTCGAGGTCGTCCCGCGGCCAGTCCGCGTGCCTGACCGCCGGCACGGCGGGCACGGTCACCCTGCGGAACGCCCAGTGCGCTGTCGCGGCGAGCTCCGGCCACTCGGCGCCGCTGGCGATCCAGCGTCGCACGAGATCGATTTCCTGCGGGGTGAGCGCCGCGCCCTTGGGCGGCATGAGATCATCGGGATCGGAAGTGGTGATCCGGCGGATGATCTCACTATCGGCAGGTTTGCCAGCGAGCAGGGCGGGCGAGCCGGACTTGCCGCCCTTGAGTGCCGCGGCGCGCGAGTCGAGACGGAGTCCGCCCTTTTGCGCATCGGGCCCATGGCATTCGGAACAGCGCTTGACGAGGATCGGCTCGATGTCGCGTGCGAAATCGACCGTGGCACCGGCCTCGGCGGCAGTCAGCGGCACGGCGACGAGCGAGGCGAATCCGAGGACGAGTGCCCGCGCGATGAGGCGCCCCCACGGGTGAGGGCGGTGCAACTCGGGAGAAGAGGACGGCGATGGATCCATGGGCGACGCGCGCGGACTCTATCGCCGCACGTCGCCTGCGGCGACTGGAAAGACCCTGCCGGGCTTTGCCCGTCGCGCGCCCAAACGGGGTCACCAGGGCAGGCTGAAGGTCTTCACCGTGGTCATGCATTTCATGGCCTCGATGACGCCCTCCTTGATGCCGAGGCCGCTGTCCTTGATGCCGCCGAACGGGCTGCACTCGATGCGGTAGCCCGGCACCTCGTTGATGTTCACCGTGCCGGTCTGCAGGCGTTTCACGCAGGCCAGCGCGCGCTGGAGGTCGTTGGTGACCACGCCGGAAGAGAGACCGTAGTTGGCGGAGTTGGCGACCGCGATGGCGTCGTCGAGGTCGCGCACGGCCATGATGGGCGCCAGGGGACCGAAGGACTCGCAGACCACCATCTCCGCGTCGCGCGGAACATCGGCGATGACGGTGGGTTCGAGCAACGCACCCGTACGCTTGCCGCCGAGCAGCACGCGCGCGCCGGCCGCGGCGGCCTTGTGCACGCGTTGCTCGAGTTCGATGGCGGAGGCCTCGTCGATCACCGTGCCGACGCGCGTGGCCTCGTCGAACGGGTCGCCGCAGCGGTACTCGCGCGCCTTTTCGACGAAGCGCGGGATGAAGCGATC
>CAZYJB010000689.1:0-3199 GCA_964647675.1 uncultured Verrucomicrobiota bacterium
GCGACCTGCGCGAGATCGACCAAGGCGTGATGGACCCGACCGGCCGCGGCCTGACGCAGGCCGGCAAGGTCCTGGGCATCGTGGCCGTCGTGCTCGCTTCTTTGGGCATTCTCTTCGGCATCGCCATTTTCGGGCTGGGCCTGATGGGCACCGCGGTTGGGGTGCTGCATTGACGCGGGGCCTCCGATCGCCCTCCCCGCCGACCCCACGGCCGCTTTCCACACCGCGTCCGGCCTGCTTCGTCACCGGTTCTGGAGCGGCACGAACTTCAATCCCACCGGGCCGGTGTAAAGGCTCTGCGGGCGGATGAGGCGGTTGTCGTTCAACTGCTCCAGAACGTGCGCCGTCCACCCCGCGGTCCGCGCAATCGCGAAGATCGGCGTGAACAGATCCGTCGGGATGCCGAGTGAGTGATAGACCGTCGCGGAGTAGAAATCGACGTTCGCGTTGAGGCCCTTCTTCTCGAGCATGAGCTCGGCGATGCGCTCGCTCATCTGGATCCACTTCGGATCGCCCAGCTTGGCGCTCAGCACCTGGGCCATGCGCTGCAGGTGCGGCGCGCGCGGATCGAGCACCTTGTAGACGCGGTGACCGATGCCCATGATCTTCTTCTTCTGCGCGAGCGCGTCGTCGATGTAGGCATCGACCTGGGCCAGCGAGCCGATCTCGAGCAGCATCTTGATCACGCCCTCGTTGGCGCCGCCGTGCAGGGGTCCCTTCAGCGCACCGATCGCCGAGGTCACCGCCGAGTACATGTCGCTCAACGTCGCAATCGTGACGCGCGCGGAAAAGGTCGACGCGTTCATGCCGTGCTCGGCGTGCAGCACGTAGCAGACGTCCATCGTGCCCTCGGTCTCGGCCGACGGCACTTCGCCGGAAAGCATGTAGAGGAAGTTGGCCGCCTCACCCAGCGAAGGATTGGGATCCACCAGCGGCAGCCCCAGCCGGTTCCGGTGGAAGTACGCGGTGACGACGGGAATCTGTGCGATCAGCCGCAGCGCCTTCCGCCGCTGGGCGTACATCGAGTCGTCGTCCGCGGTGGTGTCAAAACATCCCAGCGCCGAAACCGCCGTGCGGATGACGTGCATCGGTGGCGCTACCTTGGGGAACGAGCAGATCATCTCGCGGATCGCTTCCGGCAGATCGCGGAACCCCGCCAGCGCCGACTTCAGTTCCGCCAGCTCCTTGGCGGTGGGCAGGCGGTCATGATGAAGCAGGTGCACCACCTCTTCATAGGTGGCCTTCCCGGCGAGCTCGTCGATGTCGTACCCGCAATAAATCAGCTTGCCGACGTCACCTCGCACATCGCTGAGACGGGTGCTCGCCGCCACCACACCTTCGAGACCACGCGCTGGGGAACTGGAGTTGCTCATGCCGACGGGTTGTTCTTGAAAACTGGCCCGGCAATCTAGGAAGCCGGGGCCGCACCGCGCAATTGGAATCCCCACTTTTCCGCTCGAAACCGGGCCTGCAAGGCCCTTTGGCACACCGTGGCCGGCGCGTCGGCAAAGGTTTCTCGCGCTTCCGCCGACGCGTTGCTTGAAGGGGACTCCCGATGCCCGCACACTCTCGTGATTGAAGCGCTTCGGGCACCTCATTGCGCTGACGGCCGGTCTCCTTTTCGCCGGCTGGAACGCCCGTGCCGCCTCCCTGACTGAATATCGGGTCGGGACCCAGAACTACATCCGGCTCGCCGATTGGGCGCGGCTCCACGATCTCAAGTTCCACCGCGCCGCAGGCAGCCGCGAAGCCAACGCGCGCGATAGCAAAACGCACGTTGCGGTGCAGGTCGACGCCAGCCGCATCGAGGTGAACGGCATCGCGATCTGGCTCTCCTACCCGGTGCTCTCGTCGGATGGTCAGGTGGTGGTCTCCAGCGTCGACGTCCGCGGGGTCCTCGACCCGATGATCCGCCCGCGCCGTCTCGCACCGGGGAAGCGCATCCGGACCATTTGCCTCGACCCCGGTCACGGCGGCAAAGCGCCCGGTCAGAAATCCGGCAGCCGACTGGAAAAAACCTACACCCTCGCGCTGGCCGAGGAGGTGCGCACCCGCCTCGTGCTGGCCGGGTTCAACGTGGTCATGACCCGGCGCGCCGACGAGTTCGTCGACCTTCCCGACCGCAACGCCATCGCCGATCGGATGAAGGCGGACCTCTTCATCAGCCTCCACTACAACGCTTCGGCAAATGGCGGTTCCGAGGCCGGCGGGGTCGAGGTCTATGCCATGACCCCGGCCGGAGCCAAATCCACCAATGTCAGCAACGACATCGGCCCGCTGCACGCCTGGGCAGGCAACGAATTCGACGCCGAGAACCTTCAGCTCGCCTTCCAGGTCCAGCGCTCCATGGTGCAGAAGCTCACTGGCATCCAGGACCGGGGGGTACGCCGGGCGCGCTTCATGGTGCTGCGCCTCGCCGAGATTCCCGCCATCCTCATCGAAGCCGGCTTTATGTCGAACCCGGGCGACGCCCGGTGGATCTACAGCGCCACCGGTCGGAAGCGAGCCGCTCAGGCCATCGCCGACGGCATCGTCGCCTACAAGCGAATCGTGGAACGCCCGGCGATCGCCACCCCCCCGGCGCCTCAGCGCACTTCCAACTCCAGTTCGTCCAGCAGCAAAGCCGCTCCGGAGTCCGCAAGAAACTGAACCGAAAGCCCGTCCACCTCACGGGATTCCAACCGCGGCAGGTCCCCGAGTACCAGGTCCAGTCGCGTCCACGCCGCACCCACCTTCCATTCCCTCGGCGCGGAATGAACGCCTGGCGAATCGCTGCCCGTGCGCGTGTGGAGGGTTAACCGCACGAGGCCCGGTGCGCCGCTCGTGCGCGCCACCAGGCGCACGGCGCGGACATCCTGCTCCCCAAGCATCCAGCCGCGGATCTGCGGCGTCCGCACCGTGACCGACCCGCGCCCGGACGGCACCTGAACCCGCAATGCCCGCTGTCCGTGCCACGCCTCGTTGCTGAGAGCGATCGTGCCGTCAGGCAGGCGCGCCGACGCCAGTTCCCAGGCGTCCGCACCCTGCTCCAGGCCGTCGAGATGCCCGCTGAACAGAACGGTCGGCGCGCCCTCGGAGTGAACCGACGGCTCGGCAGGCGCGCTCGGTGCTGGTGCCTCTTCGATCGAGCGAGACACGGCGCGCGCGGGGGCGGGCCGGGGCGACGTGGCGGCCAGCGGTGCTGGGGTCGGCCGCGCTC